>JALQVJ010000032.1 GCA_023260355.1 Burkholderiaceae bacterium
CGCGCCGTCTAAATAAGCTCGTCCCAGCGTGTCGATCAAGCCAATCAACATCGCTGCAATGAAAGCCCCCTTCATCGAACCAATACCGCCAACGATGATCACGACAAATGCTGTGATGATGATGTTGTTACCCATGCCCAAAGAGGCCTCGGTGATGGGTGCGATCAACATGCCCGCCAATCCAGCGAGCACGGCGCCAATCGCAAAAACGACGGAGAACAAGAGTTCGATGTTGATGCCTAGAGCAGACACCATCTGACGGTTCGAGGCTCCAGCGCGAATCAACATACCGAGGCGCGTGTAGTTGACCAACCAAAACAAAAAGGCTGCCGCCGCCAAACCCGTCGCGATGATCACCAAACGATAGACGGGCAAAACCAGGGTCTCACCGAGGCTCACCTGTCCTTGCAACCAATGGGGTAGCGGCACAGCGATGCCTTGTGGCCCCCAGATCAGATGGGCGCCCGTGGTCAACACCAAAATCAAACCGAACGTGGCGAGCACCTGATCCAGGTGATCGCGCCCGTATAACTTGCGCGCAACCACGCGCTCGACCACCCAGCCGACCAACGCGGTGAGAGGCAACGCCAATAACACAGCGAGCAAGAAGTTATCCAATGCCAGCGTGAGCGACGCACAAATCATGGCGCCCACCATGTAAAGCGAGGCATGCGCCAAATTCACGAAATCCAAAATGCCAAACACCAGGGTCAAGCCGGAGGCGACCAAAAACAGGAGCAGGCCCAATTGCAAACCGTTCAAGATCTGCATGATCAACAGTGCGACATCCAACTTCGATTCTCCAGGTATTCAAAAACAGAGGTTGGCGCCTTGTGGGCGACCAACCTCTGGTTCTCAAGGCAACGCAGCTGCGATCACTTCAACTTGCATTCCGCCGCGTACGCGTCCTGATGATTGGTGAACACGGTGTCCACCACCTTGGTGGTCCACTTGCCTTCGCCATCCTTCACGACTTCACGCAGGTAGAAGTTTTGGATGGGGAAGTTGTTGTTGCCATAGGTGTACTTGCCGCGGGTGGACTCGTAGTTGGCCGCCTTCAGGGCCTTGCGCACAGCAGCTTTGTCAGACATGTTGCCGCCAGTGGCCTTGACGGCTGAGGCAATCAACATGATCGAGTCGTAGCTCTGAGCGGCATAGAACGATGGGTAGGTGCCGAACTTGGCCTTGAAATCGGCAACGAATTTCTTGTTGGCCGCGTTGTCCAACGAAGGGTCCCACGACTGCGTCACGCGCGAGCCCAAGACACCCTCAAAGTTGGCCGCTTGCAACTTGGGCAAAGAGATGCCGTCGATGGTGAACACGGAGTACAGCGGCAGAGTCTTGGACAGGCCGGCCTGGTGGTACTGCTTGGAGAATGCGCCCGCTGCTGCACCGGGGTAGAACACGAACAAGGCTTCGGCACCGCTCTCGCGGGCCTTGGCCAGCTCGGCAGAGAAGTCCAACTGCGCGTCTGCGCCCCATTTGGTCAGGTCTTTGCCCAGCACTTTGCCTTTGAATGCGCGCTCCACACCTGCGACCATGTCTTTGCCCGCCGCATAGTTGGGTGCCATGATGTAGACGGACTTGACGCCCTTCTTGTTCATGACTTCCCCCAGCGCCATGGGGGTTTGGTCGTTTTGCCAGCTGGTGGAGAAGAAGTTCTCATGGCACAGCTTGCCAGCCATTTCGCTGGGGCCGGCGTTGGCAGAAATCAGGAACACGCCATTGTCCAAAGCCGACTTGCGTGATGCCAACAGAATGTGCGACCAGATGTAGCCGGCGACAAAGTCCACTTTGTCTTGTTTGACCAAGCGGTCGGTGGCCTGCTTGCCCACTTCGGGCTTGAAGCCGTCGTCTGCAAAGACGACCTCCAATGGGGTGTTACCAGCCTTGCCACCCAAATGCTCCATGGCGAGGTTCACGGCGTTTTCCATGTCCTTGCCGATCACGGCGGCGCCGGTCGTCAAAGTGGTCACAAAACCGATTTTCACGGGGGCAGCGTGCAAAGAGCCTGCCAATGTTGCGGCTGCAAGAGCCAGTGCGGTGCGTTTCATGTTGTCTCCTTTTGAGGTGGTTATCGTTGAGTGAAACAGGTCAGTCCAATCGAAGCATGACGCGCATGTTTTCGATCCGGACAGTATAGGTTTTGAGGTCGTCGCTCAGGGGCTCACAGAGGGCTTTGCCTGTGCAGATATCAAAGCGCCCTTGGTGAAAAGGACACTCGATCTCATGCCCCTCTAAAAAGCCGTCGCTCAGCTTGGCCGCGCCGTGTGTGCACAGGTTATCGGTCACATACACCTGCCCGTTGACGCCATAGAGCGCCAGCTCTCGGCCGTTCACCATGACGGGAAACACATCGTTGTCTGGCACATCATCGACACTGCCGATGTCGACCCATTCCTGTGTATCTGTGTGGTTCATCGTGGCGCCTCAAATGGGGTAAATCACCGAGTTGGCGATCATTTCGGTGTCATACACACACAGGCGTGACTCAAATTTGAGACCGTGCTCCGTGCGCACAATGGCGTCGCGGTAAAACCCGGCGCTGAATACAGTGGCCTCGCCGTCGTATTTGGTGCGAATGACCACGTAGTTGGCATCGCTCTCGATGCGCTGGCCGATGCCCTCGCCCACACAACTCAACACGCGTGGCGTGCCGACGATGTGGCGCTGGTAATACGGGTCGTGGTACATCGTCTCTTTCACACCGTAGACACGGTCTTGGATCATGGCTTTGCTCTCCAGTGCCAGCAGACACAAGGGCAAACCCTGCTCGTGGTTTTCGCGTGGCTTGAGCCGGTAGGTGCCGTGGTCAAGAAAAAACTCGGGCCATTGGTTCCAGTCGGCCGAATCACACACCATCGCGTAATCGGTGTACAGCCCCAGCAGGTCTGAGTACGTTTTGAAATCCATCGCGATCAGACCCCCATGACCTTGCGCCAGTAGGCGTACATGCCGCGAATCAACGACTCGGTGACCATGTGATCGGTGTCCTCCACCGCGCGGCCGCCCATTTCCAACAGCGTGCGGTGCGCAGGCTTCTGCGAAAAGCCCTCTTGTGACCACTCGATCACCTCACCGTCATCAGCTGATACGAACCCAGCTGGGCCGAACAAGTTCGCTTGAATCAAGCGGCGTTGCTCCATCTCAGGGGTGTCGTCATCGAAGCCAAAGTGCGTCCACACGAAATCAAACGAGCCTTTGCCATTGGGCTGGATATGCCGCATCGAGACGCTATTGACCTGTTGCTGAACAATCAGACTTGGAAACACCGTCGTCATCACCACGGTCGGCTCACCCCACCACGCCTCGGGCACGATATCCAGCAGACGTGGGTCATTGAGTGTCATGGACTCTTTGAAACTGTCCACGCCCTTGACCACTTCATCGGCTTTGCCGCCCTTGCCTCGCGTTGAAATCATCGCCGCGTGGCGATGGTGTTCGTCCATCTTGAGTTCAGACTTGTTGTCGGCGCGCCAGAGCCCAAATGTGGAGAACCAGGTGTGCAGCAAGCCAGGGTGATATGGGTCTTTGATGTTCTCTTGCATCAGCTTCCAGTTGCCCGGAATCCGCTGTCTCCGATACCCCAGCACCTTGAGGCCGCGACCATTG
>JALQVJ010000044.1 GCA_023260355.1 Burkholderiaceae bacterium
CAAGCGATGGATGTAGACCTCGATGGCGTTGTTGCTCACCTCTTCGCCCCATTCACACAATCGCTCAACCAACTGGTCTTTGCTGACAAGGCGTCCTGCGCGTTGCAACAAAACCTCAAGCAAGCCCAACTCGCGAGCAGACAGCTCGATCATCTTGCCGTCGATGGTCGCCACGCGCCCGGCCTGGTCATACAGCAACGGTCCGTGTTTGATCTGGCTGCTTGCCGCTCCCATGCCCCGGCGGCTCAGGGCTCGCACCCGCGCCTCGAGTTCTTGCAAAGAGAACGGCTTGGGCATGTAGTCGTCAGCGCCCAGATCGAGTCCTTTGACGCGATCCTCGACACTGTCGGCCGCGGTCAAAATCAAAACGGGTAACGCGGAGCCGCGGGCTCGCAAGCGCTTGAGGACTTCCAGGCCATGCATGCGTGGTAGGCCCAGGTCGAGGATCAACAGATCGAATTCGCTGCCCGTCATCAGCGCCGCATCAGCTTCCGAGCCCGTTTCGACATGATCTACGGCAGCACCGCCCGCGCGCAGTGTGCGCAACAGGCCATCCGCCAACACTTTGTCGTCTTCCGCAATCAATATGCGCATCTTTGTCTCCAGTGCGGGATGCTCAGTGGCATCACTTTTTGGCTCATTTTAGACAGACTTGAGTCACTCACTGAATGCGCAATTACCCACGGGCGTACGCCTCCAGTCCGATCGCCACGACCGTGGCCACCTCATCGCCAACCGACGCCTCAAATTCTGCTTGTGCCGTCGCTACCGCGCGTCCAAAGGCGCTCAACCACGCCAAGCCTTGCGGTGTGAAGACAATGCGCTTGGCGCGCATGTCGTGAGGATCCGGTTCGCGTTTGACCAGCCCCCAAGCGTCGCATTGGTCGATCAGCGCGCCCATGGCTTGTTTGCTGATGCCCGCGGCGGCAGCCAAATCTGACAAGCGCGCACCATTCAGCGGCAGGTGTCGGGTCAAGTGCACGTGCGCGGCGCCCACCTGATCGCGCGCCGCGAGATTGGAGAGCGCCAGCGGCACCTGTGGATCATGGGCCATCAGTTGCAACACACGGGTGTCAAACTTGCGAAGCGCTTCACCCATCACGCGGCCGAGATGGCTGATGCGCCACGCGGGGTGCTCAGGGCGGCTCTGGGTCTCATGTCTATCCATTTGATAATGGTAAAGTAAATTGACTAAAAATAGATGGAATCTGAAAGTATCTCTCGATACACTCCTGATCAAGCATACAGACTGTATGTAAACACAGTTACATCATCAGGAGTTAACCATGGACGCACCCGTCAAAGGCATCAACGCTGAAAAAGCCAAGGCATTGCAAGCCGCGCTGTCACAAATCGAAAAGCAATTTGGCAAGGGCACCATCATGCGCTTGGGCGCTGGCGAGGTGATCGAGGACATCCAAACCGTTTCAACCGGCTCGCTGACGTTGGATATGGCCTTGGGTGTGGGTGGCTTGCCGCGGGGTCGCGTCATTGAAATTTATGGCCCTGAGTCCTCTGGCAAGACGACCTTGACTTTGCAAGTGGTCGCTGAGATGCAAAAACTCGGTGGTGTCTGTGCATTCGTCGACGCCGAACACGCCCTCGATGTGCAGTACGCCCAGAACCTTGGCGTCAACCTCGAAGACATGTTGATCTCTCAGCCCGACACCGGCGAACAGGCCCTCGAGGTGGTCGACAGCTTGGTGCGCTCAGGGGCCATCGACTTGATCGTCATCGACTCGGTGGCCGCGCTCACCCCCAAAGCCGAACTCGAGGGCGATATGGGCGATTCGCTGCCTGGCTTGCAAGCGCGTCTGATGAGCCAGGCCTTGCGCAAGCTGACGGCGACCATCAAGAAAGCCAACTGCACGGTGATTTTCATCAACCAGATCCGCATGAAGATTGGCGTGATGTTTGGTAGCCCTGAAACCACCACCGGCGGCAACGCACAGGATGGAGGCCTACCTGCGCGTGCACCTGCGCGACGCGTTCGGCAGCGCGCTGTGCGACGACGGCCTGGAGTCGGACTTCGCCTTCTGTGCGGCGCCCGCGCCGGGCTTCCCGGCGGCGACGGCGCC
>JALQVJ010000093.1 GCA_023260355.1 Burkholderiaceae bacterium
GCCACCTTGCCGTCGTACTCTTGCTCGATCGCTTGGCGCATCGCCCAGCCCAAGCGCGCGCTGTCATTCAGGTAATGCGACATGCACAGCGCGGAGACCGATACGACTTTGAAGTGCTGGTCGGCGTTCATGTAGCGAAGCGGCACCAACGTGCCGTATTCTGGATTCAGCGAGGTGTGCTCATGCGCCAGCGTTTCTACCCCAGCGGCATTGGCGTGCTTGGCCAGAAGGTGCCCCAGCCCAGGGTTGCCGGGCGACTCAAACTGCATGAAGTTGATGAAGTGCGGCAACTCGTTGCTGGTGTAGTCGCCCTTGAAATGCGCCGCACAGTTGATGTGGTAGTTCGCATTGACCAACCAATGGGTGTCGCACACCACCAGCGTGTCCACGCCCAACTCGCGACATCGGCGGCTGATTTCCAAATGGCCATCAATCGCGTCTTGGCGCGTGCCCTGGCGCGGGCCGGGCTGTTCGCTCAAGTACATCGATGGCACATGTGTGATTTTGGCGACCAGCGCGAGTTGTCCCATGGTCAAACTCCCCAATGTGGAATGTGGTGGCTGCCCAGCGACACAGCGACGTTTTTGGGCTCGCAAAAGACCTCGTAGCTCCAGGTGCCGCCTTCGCGCCCCGTGCCACTGGCCTTCGTGCCGCCAAAGGGTTGGCGCAAGTCGCGCACGTTTTGGCTGTTGACAAAGCACATGCCCGCCTCGACGGCAGCCGCCACACGATGGGCTTTGCCGATATTTTCAGTCCAGACATAGCTGGACAAGCCGTAGGGGATGTCGTTGGCCAGTGAGATCGCATGGGCTTCGTCATCGAACGGAATCAAGCACGCCACGGGGCCAAAAATTTCGTCTTGGGCAATGCCCATCCGGTTGTCCACGTCACCAAAGACGGTGGGCCACACAAAATTGCCCTGCGCCATGTCGGCACCCAAGGGCTCAGCGTAGTCCGGGCGACCCACGCCGCCACACAGCAACTGTGCGCCCTCTTTTTGACCCAATTCGATGTAGTGCTGGACTTTGGCGAGGTGGTTCTTGGAGATCATGGGACCGACGGTGGTTGCCTCATCCAAAGGGTTGCCCACACGAATGCGCTTGGCGCGCTCGGTGAAGCGGCGCGAGAACTCAGCATAAATCGAGCGCTGAACCAAGATGCGACTGCCCGCCGTGCAACGCTCGCCGTTGTTGCTGAAGATCATGAAGATCGCGGCGTCGAGTGCGCGCTCGAAATCGGCGTCCTCAAACACCACAAAGGGAGACTTGCCGCCGAGCTCCATGCTGAACTTCTTGAGACCGGCTGACTGCACGATGCGATTACCCGTGACGGTTGAGCCAGTAAACGAAATCGCGCGCACGTCAGGGTGCGACACCAGCGGCTCGCCGGCGTCTTTGCCATAGCCGTGCACGACGTTCAAGACGCCCTCAGGGACACCGGCCTCCAAGGCCAGGCGCCCCAAGATGTCGGCGGTGATAGGCGACAGCTCTGACATCTTGAGCACCGCAGTGTTGCCAAAAGCCAAGCAAGGCGCGGTCTTCCAGGTGGCCGTCATGAAAGGCACGTTCCATGGACTGATCAGTGCGCACACACCCACCGGGTGGAACAAGGTGTAGTTCAAGTGCGTGGGCGTGGGATAGGTGTGGCCATCCACGCGCGTGCACATTTCTGCGAAGTAAGAAAAATTGTCAGCGGCACGTGGCACCAATTGCTTGCCCGTTTGTGAAATGGTTTGTCCGCAATCGCGTGTTTCTGTTTCCGCAATTTCGGGGACATGCTTGGTAATCAGTTCGCCCAACTTGCGCATGATCTTGGCGCGCTCAGTTGCGGGGGTGCCGGCCCATTTTGGAAAAGCTGCTTTGGCAGA
>JALQVJ010000114.1 GCA_023260355.1 Burkholderiaceae bacterium
CGTTGCGTTGCGCAAAGTCCACCATTCGGTGAGACACATCGCTGCCAAAGACCACAGGGTGCAGTGGGGAGCGGACCCGTGCCATCGCATCCTTGCGGCATGTCAGCCAAAGGTTGCGATCGAATCCCATGAGTTTTTCAAAAGCAAACCGGCGATGCAAGCCTGGTGCAATCTGACAGGCCATCTGTGCGGCCTCAATCGCGATCGTGCCACTGCCACAGCAGGGATCGTACAGCGCCTGTCCGCTCAGCGGATCCCAGCCTGTCGCGGTGATCAGGGCGGCCGCCAAGGTTTCCTTCAGTGGTGCGTCGCCCTTGTCTTGCCGCCACCCGCGTTTGAACAGCGGATCCCCAGAGGTATCCAGAAACAAACTGGCATCCGTCGCACTCAAATGGACCTGTATGCGCACGTGAGGGCGATGGGTGTCGACACTGGGGCGCTCACCTGTTTGGTCGCGAAAGCGATCGACCAGACCGTCCTTGACCCGAAGCGCCGCAAAGTTGATGCTCTTCAAGGGACACTGGTTGGCCGTGATGTCGATGCGAAACCACTCCCTTGTCGTGAACCAGTTTTCCCAGGGAACGGCATGGGCTGCTGCGTAAATATCGTCCTCGGTTTGGTAGGGTGCGAGTGCCACGCGCAACAAAACACGCTGCGCCAAGCGGCTGTGCAAATTGAGCAGCATCACGTCACGCCAATCACCGTTGAGCGACACACCAGCGCGGTGTTGGCGGGCTTCTTTTTGGGTGATCCGTGCCACCTCGTCGGCCAGCATCGATTCGACACCAGCTGGGCATGGGAGAAACAAATGGAATGGGGTCACAGGGCTTTTCGCAGGTTGGCAGGCGCAATGCGCATGGACTCTCGGTACTTGGCAACGGTACGCCTGGCGCAGTCGATGCCTTGTTCTTTGAGCATTTTTGATAGTTGATTGTCGGACAAAGGTTTGCGGATGTTTTCCGCCGCGATCAGCTGCTTGATCAGGGCGCGCACCGCGGTGCTGGATGCGCTGACTCCGACTTCTGTCCCCAGCCCTGAACCGAAGAAATACTTGAGCTCGAAGGTGCCCCACGGCGTGGCCATGTATTTCGCGGTGGTCACGCGGCTGACTGTTGACTCGTGCAACCCCAACTCACCGGCGATTTCGCGCAGCACCATGGGCCGCATGGCCATTTCACCGTGCATGAAAAAGCCATGTTGGCGCATCACAATCGCGCTGGATACGCGAACGATGGTATCGAAGCGCTGCGCAATGTTCTTCACAAACCAGCGCGCCTCTTGAAGCTTTTGTTGCGACGCTGTCGACTGGTTGACTTTGAGGGCGGTCGCATATTGATCTAACACCCGCAGCCTTGGCATCACAGCCGAGTTCAGGCTCACTTTGAAGTCATCGCCTTCGCGCGTCACGATCACATCGGGGCGCACCACGTATTGCTCCGCATTGGCGAATCGCCGTCCGGGTTTGGGCTCAAGTGAGTGGATCAGCGCCAATGCATCGCGCACGGTCGCGTCGCTGAGGCGGCACAGGGCAGACAGTTTTTTGACATCGCGGCGCGCCAACAATGTCATGTCTTGCTCGCACAAGCGCAACGCGGCTTGCGCTCGATCACTGTTGCGCAAACCCAAGATTTGGAGCGTGAGACATTCTTGCAGATCGCGAGCCCCTATGCCCAAAGGCTCCATGTCGTGCAACCACTCCAGCGCCTCCTCGAGCAACGCAATGACGGGCGCCAGGTCAGCGGGGTCTTGATGGCCCACCAAAGCCAACGCAAGCGCATCAAGCGAGTCGTCGAGATAGCCATCCTCATTCAGGTTGCCGATGAGATACACCAATGCATATCTCAACTCTTCAGTAAGCCGAAGGCCCAGGCATTGCTCCATCAAGTGGTCCACGAGTGTCCCATGGCGGCTCGCAAGATCGGCGGCCGACGTGCCGTCTTCGTTCGGCGCGCTCCGAGGTGGCGCGTCGTCGCCCCATTCCGTGTCCTGGGTTGCGACTTCGACGGTGCCGTCACCGTCCCACGCAGGCTCCGCGTCTTGTGCGCTTTCAGGACCGTCCTCTGTCGCGTTGGACGCAGGCTCTGGGGTCGAATCAGGCGACGCGCTAAGGCTCGGCGTTGCCCAGTCCGGTTGTGCTTCCGCGATGTAATCTCCATCGCTGACGGGTTGATCCGACTGATTCAGCCCAAATGCGTCGCCATCTGCGTGTTCGTCCTCACGCTCGAGAAATGGGTTCTCTTCAAGCGCTTGCTCGATCTCCTGTTCCATCTCCAGAGTGGAGAGCTGCAAGAGACGAATGGATTGTTGCAACTGGGGGGTCAGCGTCAACTGTTGCGACATCCGCAACGAGAGGCTGGGTTTCATTCCGATGGCCATCAGCGCAGATTCACATTCGGAAGTGCTCGCCCAGATAAACGCGGCGCACATCTGGATTGTCGACAATTTCGGCCGCATTGCCTTGCGCGAGCACGTGGCCGTCACTGATGATGTATGCCTGATCACAAATGCCAAGCGTCTCTCTCACGTTGTGATCGGTGATGAGCACGCCGATGTCTCGGCCCTTGAGAAATTGAATGATGCGCTGAATTTCGATCACTGCGATGGGATCGATACCAGCGAAAGGCTCATCCAACAGAATGAAACGAGGGTCGGTGGCCAATGCCCGGGCAATTTCGACACGCCGCCGCTCCCCCCCTGACAAGGCAGGTGCCGGCGAGTCGCGCAAATGGTCCACACGCAAGTCACTCAAGAGCTCATCGAGACGCTGTTCTATATGGTTCGTACTCCAAGGCTTGCCTTGGGCGTCGGTTTGCAGCTCCAAGATTGCACGCACATTTTGCTCAACTGTGAGCTTGCGAAATATGGACGCCTCTTGTGGCAAATAGCCCAACCCCAGGCGCGCGCGCTTGTGCATAGGTAGGCGCTCGATGGCTTGGCCATCCAAGTGGATGTGTCCCCCATCTGCACGAACCAGTCCGACGATCATGTAGAACGACGTGGTCTTGCCTGCGCCATTGGGGCCAAGCAAACCGACCACTTGGCCCTGGTTCACCTCGAGGCTCACGTCTTTGACGACCTGGCGGCTGCCATATGCCTTTTGAAGGTGTTCGACTTGCAATGTCGATCGCGTGGAGGACGATGGCGCCATGGGATTAAGGGGCAGTCTGCGCCGGTTTTGGTCCAATGGTGGCCGTCACACGTTTCGACGGGCTTGAGGCCGAGCCACCGTCGACCGTGAAAACGCCAGTGGTGTCGATGTAGTTGATTCGTTGGCCACGCGTTTCATCACTGAGTTTGCCATCTCGCCAACGCTGAAGTTTGGCATCGCCTTCGAGCAGCAGCGTGTCATTGGCGCTGTCGTAGGTGATCTTGCGCGCAAAGCCACGGACTTTTTCGGTCACACCCGAGCCATTTGAACTCTGTTGATCCCGCTCGAACTGCGCCGGCTTGCCCGTTGCAACCCCCTGCTGGCGCCCATCGTCAAACTCCTTGAGGTCGATTTGGGCGCCCAAAATCGTGAGTTCACCGCGAACCAATTTGACGGAGCCGGTGAACACGCTCAGTTTTTCTTTCTCGTTGTATCTCAGGGCGTCCGCTTCGATTTGAGTGGTTGGCGACTCCGTGGTTGATGCGGCCATCGTGGTGGAGGCGCAGACCAGAGCGCAAATTGCAAGAGCGGTGGCGAGAAATGAGGGGCGTTGTGGCTTGAGCATGGCGGCATGAAAATTGCATGTGCATTGTAGCGGCAGCCATGAACCGTGCCCATGGGTTGGGCAAAAAGAAGCCCGAGTCGAGGCTCGGGCTGCTGGGGTTCGGTGAGATGAAAATCAGAGCTTCTTGATCAACTCATCCGCGATTTGAACCGTTTTTTCCCCTTGTCCTGGGACCATGAATTGCCCCTGGATGCCCAATGAGGGCGTTCCTTCGACCGCATACGCGTTGGACAATTGCACCGCGCGTTTGGCTTTGCCGGCGACGCCAAATGAGGCATAAGCTTTCTTGAATGCCTCGGTGTCCACGCCCTGCTGCGAGACCCACTGCAGGATGGCCGCTTCATCGTAAATGCGCTTCTTCTCGAGGTGAATGGCCGCAAACAAGCGGTTGTGGAGCGTGCCAAGCCAACCCAGCGCCTCAAAGGCGTAAAACGTCTTGGCCAAAGGCTCAAACGCCGGCGAAAACTGCACAGGCACTTGGCGCACGATCACTTTGGCGGGCAATGTCTTTTTCCATTGTTCCAACACAGGCTCAAACCGGTAGCAGTGCACACACGAGTAGGCGAAAAATTCGAGCACTTCCACTTGGCCAGCGTCCACTTGAATGGGAATCGCTTTGGGCAAACGGACATATTCCTTGCCTTCGGTGAGCGCCCATGTGGGGAGGCTCAAGCCCCCGAGAGTCGTGGCAATCAGCGATTGATTGAATTGGCGTCGGTTGAGCATGACTTGTGATCTCCTTGGGTACACGCGACCAGATTGCATGAATAGGGGTGTGAGTGCGTCCAGCTCAGAAAGTTCCCACGCGGTTCAGCAAAGGAGGCCGTTCTCCCGCCAGCGCCCTCACTTGGGAACCACAACAATCAGCGATTCAACGCCTTGCTCTGACAGCCGCTGGCGCGTGGACAGCGCCGCCGAGCGCGTTTTGAATGGGCCAGCTCGGACGCGGTTGACCTGCTGGCTATTGACTGTCTCAGTCGTCACTCGGGCGTCGATACCCAACATCGCTAGTTTTGCGCGCTGTGATTCAGCGTCTTGCAACCGGTTGTACGCGCCTGCTTGCACGAAAAAGAGCAGTTCTCGCACCTGGCTGGCTTGCGACAAGGGCAGGTTGGATGCGGGCGCAGTGGCCACACCCTCGGCTGGTGCGGGGGTGCTGACAACGGCTTGCGATTCAGCGGGTGCCACAGACTCGACCACAGGAGCCGCATCGGACGGTGGCGGCGTTTCTGCCACCGAGGAATCTTGGCTGTGCAGCTTGACCAGTGCGTTCAGCGCATCGCTGGGCGCCTCTTCAGACTCAGGCGGCCCACCGGCCGTGACTGCACTCTTGTTTTGGTCAAACGCGGCGTTGGGATTCCAATCCTTGTTGCGTTCGGTCTCTGCCTGTTCCTGTTCGGCGGTCGCCAGCACACCGCGATCAATGAACGGCACCGGCACTTTGGTGACATAAACGGCCACGCCCAGAGCGATCACCAGTCCCACGACCAGACCGAAGATGAACCCCGAGATGCTGAGTCCGCGTTGGTGAACGAATGGAGGATTCATTTGAGGGCCGTTGGTTAAAAGTTACATCTTTTCTGGTGCATGGACGCCGAGCACTTGAAGACCATTTTTGAGCACTTGTGCCGTGGCTGCAACCAATGCAAGGCGGGCGATCTTGAGTGCCTCGTCGTCCACAAGAATTCGCTCTGCATCGTAATAGCTATGGTACGCCGCGGCCAGCTCACGCAGGTAAAACGTCACGTCATGTGGCGCAAAGTCTTGCGAGGCTGCAGTCAACATGTCGGGGTACTTGGCCAAGACCACCATCAAGTTCAAGGCAGCGTCGCTCGAGAGGACAGACAGGTCCGCATCGACCAAACTGCTGCGATCGCCGCCCCAGGTGTTGATCACTGAGCAAATGCGGGCGTGGGCGTATTGCACGTAGAAAACGGGGTTGTCGTTGTTTTGTGCCAGGGCCAAGTCGATGTCAAAGATGTATTCCGTGTCGGGCTTGCGGCTGAGCAAAAAGAAGCGCACGGCGTCCGCGCTGGTCCACTCGATCAGATCCCGCAACGTGACGTAACTGCCTGCGCGCTTTGAAATTTTGACCTCTTCACCGCCTCGCATCACCCGCACCATGGTGTGCAAGACGTAGCTTGGGTAACCCTCGGGAATACCTGTGTTCAGCGCTTGAAGGCCTGCACGCACGCGCGCGATGGTGCCGTGGTGGTCGGAGCCTTGGATGTTGACCACTCTGCCAAATCCCCGCTCCCATTTGCTCACGTGATAGGCGACGTCCGGCACGAAGTAGGTGAACGAGCCATCGGTCTTGCGCATGACCCGGTCTTTGTCATCGCCATAGTCGGTTGAGCGCAACCACAGCGCACCGTCTTGCTCGTAGGTTTTCCCAGCCGCTTGCAAAGCCTCAACGGTGCGGGCCACGCGGCCTTCTGTGTAAAGGCTGGACTCAAGGTAGTACTGATCGAAGCGCACGGAGAAGGCCTGCAGATCCAAGTCTTGCTCATGGCGCAGGTAGGCCACCGCAAACTGTCGAATGCCATCTAGATCTTCGGCATCCCCGCTGGCCGTGAAGCTGCGATCATCGGCGTGGACGGTCGCGCCATTCATGAAATCGCGAGCAATGTCAGCGATGTAATCGCCGTTGTAGGCGTTCTCTGGCCACGCGTCGTCGCCAGGTTGGTGCCCGCGCGCACGCGCCTGCACCGACAAGGCCAAATTGTTGATTTGAACGCCCGCGTCGTTGTAATAAAACTCGCGGTGGACTTGCAAACCTTGCGTGTCGAGCAGATTGCAAATGGCATCGCCAAGCGCCGCTTGGCGGCCGTGTCCGACGTGCAATGGGCCAGTGGGGTTGGCCGACACAAATTCGACCAAGACCTTTTGATCACCCGCGGGCTGCCGTCCGAACGCGTGCGCTTGTCGGAGCACCTCGATGATCACGGCTTGTTTGGCTTCAGGCTTGAGGCGCAGGTTGATGAAGCCAGGGCCTGCAATGCTGATGTCTTGAACCCATCGGGCGACGGCGGGCTGAGCCAGCAACGCCTGCTGCAAAGCTTCGCCCACCTGGCGAGGATTCTGGCGCAGTGGCTTGGCCAGTTGCATGGCTGCCGTGCAAGCCAAATCCCCATGGCTGGCTTGCTTGGGGGCTTCAAAGGCAGGGCTCAGGGCATGCTCAGGGGCGATGCTTTGCAGTGCCGCGCCCAGCGCACTGACGAGTTCTTG
>JALQVJ010000115.1 GCA_023260355.1 Burkholderiaceae bacterium
AAACAAGTACAACACCCGAATGACCTCGCATCCGCGTGGGCAGATAACCGCTTGATGCAAGGCGTCGCCACTGGGCGCACAATCAGAATATGAATCTTCGCCACGTCAAAATTGCCCTCGCGCTGCTTGCAGTCGCCGTCCTTGCACTGATATGGGTGGGCAATGGACCGGTGCTCAATCTTCAAACAATGCAGGCTTGGCACATTCAGTGGCGCGACGAGGTGCAGGCCTCGCCATGGCTGGCGAGTCTGCTGTTCGTCTCCATCTATGCACTCGCCGCTGCAGCATCGATCCCGGGGGCTGCAGCGATGACGTTGCTCGCTGGCGCTTGGTTCGGCCCCGTGTGGGGCACATTGCTGGTGTCGATAGCGTCCACGTTGGGGGCGACAGGCGCCATGCTATTGGCGAGACTATTTTTGCGTGATTGGGTCATGCATCGGTGGCCCAACAGAATCAGTGCGATTCAAGAGGGCGTCGCGCGCGACGGTCTGTCGTACCTGCTGTCGCTGCGATTGATCCCAGCGGCGCCGTTTTTTTTGGTGAACTTGGCGATGGGACTCACCCGCATGCCCACTGCGACCTACGTCTGGGTGAGTGCGTTGGGCATGTTTCCCGCGACCGTTTTATACGTGAATGCGGGCGAGCAGTTGTCACAAATCACCACGCTACGCGAGATCTTGTCGCCGGATGTGCTGATCTCACTCGCCGCACTCGGGGCGCTGCCATGGGTGATTCAGTTTATCCGCGCCGCGTACCGTCGACATCAAAGGATTCGACCATGGTCAAAGCAAAGACCCAAGCAGTTTGACCGAAACCTCGTGGTGATTGGTGGGGGAGCGGCCGGCCTGGTGGGCGCCTACTTGGGGTCCGCTCTGCAAGCGAAGGTGACTTTGATCGAACACCGAAAAATGGGCGGTGATTGTCTCAACACAGGCTGCGTCCCCAGCAAGGCGCTGCTGTACAGCGCACATCTGATCCAGGCGGCTCAGCGTGCCCAGGCGCGAGGGTTGGGTGTCTTTACACCCTCCTCTGCCGCATTCCGGCAGGCGATTGCACACGTCGAGGAGAGCATCCAAACCATTGCGCCGAACGACAGTGCTGAACGGTACAAAGAACTCGGTGTTGAGGTGATTGCCGGACACGCGCGCTTTGTCAATCCGTGGCAGGTGCAAATCCAACCGCACCAAGGTGAACCGTTCACCCTCAGTGCCAAACACTTCCTGTTGGCGACAGGGGCTGATCCGATTTTTCCTGAGATACCCGGTCTGCAGCCAGACCGCTGTTTGACGAGCGACACGTTTTGGGACCACCTGCGTACCCTCCAAGAGGCGCCCAAGCGCATGGCCATCATTGGTGGCGGCGCCATTGGTTGCGAAATGTCACAGGCCATGAACGCCCTCGGAACTGAAGTGCATGTGTTTGAAAGAGGCGCGCATATTTTGGCGCGTGCCGACGCTGACGTTGCACAGGTGCTCGAATCTCGCCTCGTCGAAGAAGGCGTTCACGTTCACACACAATCTCAGATCGAACGCGCGACCCATCACGCCGGAGGAACGACACTGCTGTGGCGCACCGATGGTGGCCTACAAGCCCTCGAAGTCGATGTGGTGCTCGTGGCGGTGGGTCGCCGTGCTCGCCGAGACGGTCTGGGGCTTGAAGACATTGGCATCAAAAGCGCCACTTTCATTGAACACAATCGGTTTCTTCAAACCTCTTGGCCACACATCTGGGTTGCGGGTGATGCGGCCGGACCCGTCGCATTGACACACGCAGCGAGCCATCAAGCCAGCGCTGTGGCGATCAACACATTGCTGGCTCCATTCTGGCGAAAAGCCGCCAGCGCCGCGTGGCTACCGAGCGTGGTGTACACCCATCCTGAAGTCGCGCAAGCTGGCTTGACGCGCCAAGACGCTACACGAGAGAACATCGCAGTGCAGGAAACCACCTACCCTTGGCGTGAGTTTGATCGTGCGATCACCGATGGCGCAACAATTAGCGGACTTATCCATACCCATCTATGTTCATAGCCAACGCATAATCAGTGCTCGAACGCTATTAAAAGCCCATCCAACAGTCAATGTTTTGATTAGCGATGATGGTTTACAGCATTATGCCATGAAAAGATGGCCGGCTCGCGAAGGCGGTCAAGATATTGAAT
>JALQVJ010000262.1 GCA_023260355.1 Burkholderiaceae bacterium
CACTCACTGCATTGGCAATGGCTTGCTCGGCTTGCGCCGCATCGCTGAGGTTGGCGGCAACCAAGTGGAGCGCAGCACTTGGAAAGGATTTGGTCAGATGGATTTTCGCCTTCTCCAAATTGTCTGCGCTCCTGGATACCAGGGTGACGCGCGCACCTTCGGTCAGAAAACCTTCGGCGCAGGCCAAGCCAATCCCCTTGCTGCCTCCTGTGATCAGTACGTGTTTTTGCTCGAGATGTAGGTCCATTGAACGCTCCTGTGATGGCCGAATTGAACCACGGCCTTTGGACATCAGAAAGTCCGGGTTGCGACAGGTGCGGGCCTGCCTTGGTGCGACATTTCAAACGCAACAATACATGTGCGCGAGCCTTGACTTGGCTTGCGTCATATTCCAAAAAGGAGCCTTGCGGTGATTCAATTTTTTTATAACGCGGCGCCGAATCCAATGAAGGTCGCATTGATGTTGGAAGAGCTCGGCCTGCCCTATGAAGCCGTGCCCGTGGACACGCGACGCGGCGAGCAGCACTCGCCTGATTTTTTGAAGGTCAATCCAAATGCCAAAGTGCCAGCCATTCGCGATGGCGAAGTCTCTGTCTTTGACAGCAATGCGATCTTGCTTTACCTGGCCGATCGAGAAAAGCGGTTTGCCCCCGGGCCTGATCAAGCAGCGGGGAGGGCTGAGTGCCTGTCGTGGTTGATGTTTGTGGCCTCTGGCGTGGGGCCCTTTTCTGGGCAGTCTGTGCACTTTCGGCACGTGGCGCCGCAGCCGCAGGACTATGCCTTGAACCGCTATGACTTCGAGGCCCATCGCCATTGGAGCATCGTTGAGCAGCGACTCAGCGCGCGGCAATTCATGCTCGGCGCTGATTATTCAATCGTGGATATGGCCGTGTGGGGCTGGGCTCGCATGCTCCCCTACGTCACTGGGTTGGATCATGTCTGGGAACGATACCCCAATGTCAAGCGGCTACTCGACACCATCAACGCCAGGCCCGCAGCCAAGGCAGCCGAGGCCTTGAAGGCCAAGCATGCATTCAAAGTCGAGATGGACGATGAAGCGCGCAAGGCCCTTTACCCACAAAACGAAAGGCTCAAGCGCTGAACCGGCGACTGTCTCAGTAACTGGCAAAGGGCGCTCACCAATAGGCTCGAACGAAATGAGGGAACCCATGTATTCACCTTTTGATCTCACAGGTCACCGGTCTGTTATCACTGGCGGCAATGGCGGCATTGGCATGGGCATGGCCAAGGCCCTGCTGCAAGCCGGCGCACGCGTCAGCGTATGGGGCTCGCGCGCGGAAAAGACCGCGCAAGCGTTGAAGCATCTGCAAGACATGTGTGGAGATGCATCGCGCGTGCACGCGCTGACCTGCGATGTGGCCGATGAAGACCAAGTCGAGGCCGCCATGGCAGCCTCTATTCAAGCCTTGGGCGGACTGGATAGTTGCTTTGCCAATGCAGGCGTGTCGGGCAAGGGTGTCATGTTGCTGGATATGGATCTGGAAGAGTTTCGGCGCATCCAACGCATCAACGTTGAAGGCGTATTTTTGACATGCCGCGCTGCTGCTCGAGCCATGGTTCAGCAAGGGCAGGGCGGCTCGTTGGTCGTGACGGCTAGCACGGCGGCGCTTGAAGGGGCTGCACGCAACAGCCACTATGGTGCATCCAAGGGTGCGGTCGCTTCCTTTGTGCGCGCCATCGCAATGGAGTTGGCCAGACACCAGATTCGGGCCAACTCGATTCTCCCCGGCTGGATCGAGACCGAAATGACGGAGGCCTCAACGCAGAGCGACAAGTTTGCGAAGGCGGTCATCCCACGCATCCCTGCAAGGCGTTGGGGTGACATGGACGACTTTGGTGGCATCGCGGTTTATTTGGCGAGCTCGGCCTCGCGCTACCACACAGGCGAACAGTTCGTGATTGACGGCGGCTACACCAAGTTCTGACCTGCCATGGACCCACGCGCGCCTGCGCACCGGTGGCTGGAGGTCGATCGATCAGCTGTGGATTGCCGCTGCGACGTAGAGTGCGATTGTGATGGCGTACCCGATCGCCCATACCAGGGTGCGCATTGACGCCTTGTCTGTCACATAGCAGTAGATGTAGGCGAGGCGCGTTGCGACAAACGCCCATCCCATCCATGTCACGGTCTCCACCGGTGTCTGGGCGAGCATCGCCAAAACCATGCCACCCGCAAAAAACGGAAAAGCCTCAAGGCTATTGGCCTCGGCAGCGCTGGCGCGCTGGCGCTCTCCCGTTTGCTGAGCAAGCCATGCCCGTGGATTGTGGTTGTCGTAATGTTTGAACCCTCGCTTTGCGATGCCTGTGCATACGACGGGGAGCAAACCAGCGATCAAGACAGAAACGATGGCCCAAGACATAGTTGGCTTTCGGTGGGTTGAGGAGGATCAGGGCTGAACAATCACTTTGCCCCGAGGTCGACCGAATTGCTGGCGGTCGTGGGCCCTTGCGATTTCATCCAAAGTATAGGTTTCATCGATCCGCAGCCAAAGCGCATTTGCCTCGACACAGGACTGCACATAGCTGGCCACTTGGCGTTTGACATCTTCCGGAACCTCAAAAATAGCCACGCCGCAGAGATGAATGTTGCGATACATGAACGCCGCCCAGTCCAGAGCGGGTTTGGGATTGCTTGCGGTGCCAAAACTGGCAATCACGCCATTTTGCGCCATCATGCGCCAGCTGTAATCCAAGTGCGCGCCGAGGTCGACATCGATCATGCTGCGAAGCCCTTGCCCGGCGGTAAATGCCATGACCTCCTGTAGGAGGTCGTGCCGATCACTGTTCAACACGAGATCTGCGCCAGCTTTTTTTGCGTCTTCTTCTTTGTCTTCAGAGCCGCGCACCACCCCGATCACATGCGCGCCCATGGATTTGGCCAATTGAACCGCCAAGTTGCACACGGCGCCGGCAGCGCCAGTCACCAAGACGTTCTGGTTGCGCAAATCGCCAGCCAGCATCAAGGCGTGACAGGCTGTCATGGCGGGCACACCGAGCGCTGCGCCTTCGGCGTCGCTCATGTGCGGCGGCAAGGGCATCGCCCGGCTGGCCGAGACCACGGTCTTTTCAGCTGCTGCGCCATTCCACTTTTGGTGTGCTGCCTCCCATACCCAAACACGTTGGCCAATGCGCTCACGGTCAACGCCAGCGCCTACCGACTCGATGATCCCGGCGGCATCGTATCCCGGAATGATTTTGGGAAACGGCAGGGCACCCCGTTGCCCCACTCGCCGCTTCCAGTCTGTTGGGTTCACCCCATGCGCGAAGACTTTGACCACCACTTCACCCGGGCCAGCGACCGGGTCGGCAATCTCGCCAGTGGTTAGCACACTGGAGGCGCCTGATTGTTCGTACCATGCAGCTTTCATTGCTTGGACTCGAGTAGTTGAAAATGCTGCAAAGTCTAAGGACCAACTTGCCATTTTTGAGTCACATGGGTGTGCGCAGGCATTTGGGGCCGACACGCTTGGATTTCAAAGGTTGCGCTCCATGAAGCCACGCCACTACGTTTACGTCATCCAACTCAATCGGCAGGTGCTGGTTGAGCCTAAATTTCTGCGCGCCAATCCTGGTTACCAAGACGGCAAACCCTGTGTTTATGTCGGTATGACGGGGCTTGATCCAGACCTGCGATTTGACCAGCACAAGGCGGGCATTCGTGCCAACCGATATGCACAGGCGTATGGGGAGTGTCTGGATGTGGCATGCATGGCCGAATTGCGTCAACCCATGACTGCCAGTGACGCGAAATACAACGAAGTGGACTTGGCGATCAGGCTCAGAAAGCGGGGCTGGGCTGTTTGGCAGGCCTGAGCACTGGATCTCTCGAGCGGAGTGAACCGTGGCGGCGTCGCTTGCAAAGCACGGACGCAATGCGCGATGGCGCTACCGAGGGCGCTTCGCAGTTGATGCTAGGGACGCTCATACCTCTCGAACCCAGGTATCGCGAGGGGCGCTGGGTCGTTCTACCCATGGTCAAGCCCTGCAGCTTGGCGGTCCGGTGCAAGCGCGTGCCATCAGCATGTGGCAGGATCTCAAGCCCGTTGCTTTTGGATTTCTCTTCGGCTGGCTGCAAATAGAATCGCCAGAAATATCCCCAGAAAACTGCCCATCAGCAGACCGATCAATCCGCCTGTGAATGGCCCGATTTTTCGTTCAAATTCCAGTAGAGATAAGTCTGTCTTTGCCAGCTTGAAATCGGGCTCTACCAGCGGGGACCCTTCTACAAGCCCGCGCAAGCGTTTGGCGTTTGGGCTGTCTTGCAACGACCTGAGTTGGGCTTCAACTTCGATCGACTTGCGGATGAACTCCCGTTCATCCTTGCGCTCACGAATAAGCTTGGCCTCTCTTTCCAAGGCCTCATACCCTCGGACATAGAGCGGGTTATCGGATTTGATATTCGTCACGACCGACGCGTTGGCAGAAAAGGTAGTGCCCTCGAGGGTCCCTTTGGCAATACCCAATGCCCTGGCGATTTTTGCCTGCTCGTCAAGATTTGCAGTGTCTGGTTGATTGATTTTTTGTAGTCCTCTCGCTGGTAGTCGAGTTCCCGCTTCAGGTCCTCTGCTTTGAAGCGGTTGGCCGTGTCAAACGACTCTGCTCGCGCCAACAACGACATTCGCAGACCCGCAACGGCCTTTTGGGTGGCCGTCTCTAGCCACATGGTCAGCAGGTGAAGGTCTTTTTCACGGTCTGTGCTGGTCAGTGCGAGCGTCCAATATGGGGAACCGGTCTTTCGCTTCTCGTCTAGTTGTGGCGGCGTCAGGGTAAATTGACCGCGCAGCCTTGCAACGTATCTGATCTGGCTTGCTTCATCCAGCTCACCCAATTCACGCTCTCGAACGCGAGCCGCCACCTCGCGAAACAACTCAGAGTCGTCGACGCTGGCCATCAGCTCTGTCAAGAATCGGTCGGAGTCGAGCGGGGGTTTGCCTGTGGCGTCCGACTGAACAAACTTTGAAGTCACCAAGAAGTCGTTGATTTGGTGAAACACCGCGGTCTCGCGGCTTGTCAAAGGCTTGAACTCGATGGATGCACTGTAAGGCGCAGCTGACCCCACCCACATCCCAGCAGAGGCGCTGAGCAAGGCCGATGCAACGATGAGCTTCCAATGGGTGAGGAGCGTCAACACCAGTTGGCCAATGTTGATCTCATCTTCGGTGTCGTGTGGTGCGATGGGCTCACTCATAACATACCAAGCTCGTGGGTGAGCAACGCGATACAGAGGATTTCAGCCGCAACGAGGCCAGCAAGGAAGAGGCGAGCGTTGAGGCTGAGTCGGCAACAAGCGCGCGTGATTTGTTCAAAGGTCCGCATCTCTCAAGCATATGAGAGTGGGATAAAAATAAATCTATAGACGTAAATAAATTGATTTAATTAACAAAATATAGATTTTAAATAAACTTTTATTACTAAAATTATTTAGACAGACGTACAATTTAGGCTATGACACACGAGCAGTCCTCCGCATTCAGATGACACTGGTTGATTTTCAGTCCAGTTTGAACGCCATGCGCGATGGTATCGGGCAGGGATATTCCAGCATCCCGTTGCTGGTTGTGTTGGCTGTCTTTGCCGCCGAGCGGGAAGGCAGGCCCTTGTCTATGAAGCAGCTCGGTCTGGAGGTCGGGTGCAGTTTGCCCATACTCACCAAGCACGTCAGTCAGTTGATCGATGCTGAGTACATCACGTCAGCGGCGGTCACCCAAGACAAGCGCCAACGAATCGTTCTGCCCAGCGCGAAGTTGAAAGTTCTGGTCAAGGCATGCGGCCTTGAGTGTTGAGCGCCTCTGATTGCAAACCACCCGCGGTAGCTTGTGTAAGACACGTGAGCCATGGGGCGCTGACTCACGCTGTTCGCTCAGGATGCGAAGGCTCTTTGAGGTGAGCAAATCGTGCCGCGATTCCGCTTTTTTCGGGTCCTGCTTTGCGACAAGAAAAAAAGCCAACCGGTATGCAGTTGGCTTTTTTGTCGCTTACTTTGGTGCCGGAGAGAGGCGGCTAACTGTCAATCAATTTTCTCGTAACCCCTGCGCTGATAGTATTTGAAGCCCATTTTAAAGTCAACAACTTTCATAAATATCTAAATTCTATCTAAATCGGTTGAGTTAACAACCCGGGTGGGGGAGGGATAACCATTCACT
>JALQVJ010000029.1 GCA_023260355.1 Burkholderiaceae bacterium
CTTGCTCGGCTACAACGTCGCCAGCACACAGCCCGATTGGCTGGGCTACCAGGGCCCCAGTTTGCTGCAACTGCTAGAGGACACGCCCAACACGGTGCCCGATGCGCACCCGCAAGCGCACTTCAGTGTGCAGTGGGTCGAAAAGCGCCACGA
Organism: Burkholderiaceae bacterium; assembly: GCA_023260355.1. Taxonomy (GTDB): domain Bacteria; phylum Pseudomonadota; class Gammaproteobacteria; order Burkholderiales; family Burkholderiaceae_C; genus RS62. The sequence goes on from JALQVJ010000029.1 coordinate 154, forward strand.
CAGCGCCGATACCAACCAAGGCCGCCGCGTGCTCTGGGGGCAATTGGTGGCGGGGCACATCACCGTGGGCGACGAGCTCACTGTCAACGGCGGGCTTCGCGCCCACGTAGCGGGCATCCACACTCTCAAAGGCGCGCTGACCCGCGCGACACCCGGCGACTCTGTGGGCATCACACTCAACACCGAGTTGGACGTCTCTCGCGGCGATTGGCTGCTGGCGGCATCTGCGCCAGCTGGCACGAAATCGGCAGTAGCCACTGTGGCTTGGCTCGACAACGAGCCCCTCGTGCCCGGGCGCACGTACTGGGCGCTGCATGGCCATCGCTGGACCAAGGCCAAGGTCAAACGCATCGTGCACCAGTTGGATGTGCAGACCCTCGAGCGCCGCGATGCCGATACGCTGGGCGCCAACGCCATCGGACAAGTCGAGCTGGGCTTTCAGTCTGCACTGCCCCTGCAGCCCTTTGCGTCCTCTGCCGAGCTGGGGCGATTGATTTTGGTAGACGTCGCCAGCCACGCCACCGCAGCTGCGGTGTTGGTAGAGTCGGCAAGCTGACCAGCTTCAAATCAAGGGAATACCCCAAAGGCATTAAAATGCAGGGTTGACCGTTCACGAACACACCATAGATTCACCATGACCCACGTAGTCACCGAAGCCTGCATCCGCTGCAAATACACCGACTGTGTCGATGTTTGTCCTGTCGATTGTTTTCGCGAAGGCCCCAACTTTTTGACCATCGACCCTGACGAGTGCATTGACTGCGCGGTGTGTATCCCCGAGTGTCCGGTCTCTGCGATCTACGCGGAAGAAGACGTGCCTGCCGACCAGCAGCACATGATCAAGCTCAATGCCGAGTTGTGCGACACCAATTGGCCGACCATCACGCGCCGCAAGGCCCCCCTGCCCGACGCCGATGACTGGAAAGACCGCACCGGCAAGCTCGCCGAACTCGTGCGCTGATCCACCCGTTGCATCGTTAATCAGGTCACCCCGCGTGGCTCCAACGCCGACCGCCGCCCCAGCGCTTCCGCCGTCAGTCGACGTGCTGGTTGTGGGCGCAGGCCCCGCGGCCCTGTTTGCAACTTTTCAGCTCGGGCTGCTCGATCTCTCCAGCTGCATGGTCGACGCCCTGCCCCACATCGGCGGACAGGTGCAGCAGCTCTACGCCGACAAAGTGCTCTATGACATCCCCGGCATCGCGCAATGCACCGGGGCTGAACTCGTCGATCGGTTGTGGGATCAAATCCAACCCCTGTCCCCCACCGTGGCTCTGGGTCAATTGGTCAAAACCATTCAACGCGTCGACCAAACGTGGCACATCGAAACCGACCGCGGCCTGCATACGCAAGCGCGTGCCATATTGATCGCCTCTGGTGT
>JALQVJ010000289.1 GCA_023260355.1 Burkholderiaceae bacterium
CGATCTTGGCGAGCTGGCGCAAGCCCAGGCGCTGGCTGCTCGCCTCACACAAGAGAACCTAGAGCTCAGCCGAGCCAATCAGAGCGCCAACTACTTGGCGCTTGAAAACCAACAATTACGCGAGCTGCTGGGCCTGCAAGAGCGCCTGCCCGCCCGAACTCGCGCGACTCAAATTTTGTACCGCGTCTCCGACCCCTACAGCCAAACCGTGATGATCGCCCACGGGAGCGCCGCCGGTGTCCAAAGCGGGGACGCTGTCATCGACACGCGTGGCGTGTGGGGACAAGTGACACAGGCGTACTCTTTCAGCGCTGAAGTGCGACTGATCAACAGCCCTCAACAACACACGCCTGTGGTCAACGCCCGCAGTGGCGCAGCAGGCGTCATCGTCGGCTCAGCTTTGCAACGCGGCGCGCTCGAACTGCAGTTCACGCCCACGCGCGCCGACTTAGAGGTCGGCGATGTGCTCGTGACCAGCGGCTTAGACGGGGTTTATCCACCAGGTTTGCCCGTTGCCACCATCACCCGTGTCGAGCGGGGCGCGAAAAACTACTTCGACCTCATCTTGGCCACGCCAACGGCCGATGTGCACAGCTCACGCCATCTGCTGGTTGTGCACACTGAAAAACCTGCCTCGCTCGAGGCGACGGGCGTGGCGCCTGACCCGGGTGTGAAGCCCGCGCCCCAAGCGCGCAGCCAGTCTGGGGGTCAACCATGATCATGCGCCGCGGCGAGACCTTGCTGTTGCCCCCTTCTGTGCCGTTCATTTGGTTCACCTTGATTGCGTTGTTCATGCTCAGCATGGGCATGAACATCCTGACCGCACAGGCGAACACTTGGTTTCCCGACCTGGTCCTCATTGCCTTGGTGTTTTGGGGCACGCATCAACCCAGGCACGTCGGCATCAGTGCGGCATTCGTCTTCGGCCTGCTCAATGACGTGCAACAGTCTTCGCTCCTTGGGCAACACGCTTTCACGTACAGCTTGGCGATGTATTTTGCGATCCACCTGCATCGCCGCTTGGCCTATTTCACCGCGCAACAACAGGCCATTCAGTTGATCCCGCTGTTCGTGGGTTTGAACGCGTTGCAATGGCTGATCCGCTGGCTGAGCGACTCCGTCACGCCTGCATGGTCTATGTTCTTGGCACCTGTTTTAGAAGTGATGCTGTGGCCAGTGATGGACTGGTTGTTGTTGGCGCCACAGCGCCGCCCACCCGATCAAGACGATCACAGACCGCTCTGATACCGCATGGTTACGCTGCGCAATGTTGAACTTGAAATCCTGCGATTCCACCGCCGCTTGGCCGCAGCTGCGCTGGTCGTTGGAATTGGGTTGGTGTTGATTGCCGCACGAGCGGCATATTTGCAGATCTGGCGCTATGACGCCATGTCCGCCCAAGCCGAGGGCAATCGCACCGCGATTGAGCCCCTCTCACCTGTGCGCGGCGATATTTTTGACCGTACCGGCAGCATCGTTGCCCGCAACCACGCGGCATACGGACTCGAAATCATTCGCAGCGAAACACCAGACCTTGACGACACGCTGGACAAGCTGCGCCAAATATTGGCGTTGAGTGATCAAGACATTCAAAAGTTCATGCGCCGCGCCCGTGACGCCACGCGGCGCGAACCCGTGATGTTGCGACAAGAGTTGTCCGCCAGTGAGTTGGCCCGTTTTGCCGCACAGCAATATGCGTTACCTGGGGTCAAGGTTCGCGCCATGTTGGTGCGGGAATATCCGCTGGGTGCCACCGCTGGACACGTGCTGGGGTATTTGGGAAGGATCAGCATGGCAGACCGCGAGGCCATGCTCGATTGGCCCGATGAAATGCAAGCCGATTACCGCGGGACGAACGAAATCGGCAAGCGTGGGCTGGAGCAAAGTTACGAGCAAGACCTGCACGGCACCGCGGGGTATCTGCGCATGGAGACGTCCGCTCGAGGGCACACCACGCGCGAGCTCGAGCGTGTGCCAGCCAAAGCCGGGCGTACCTTGTCACTGACCGTCGACATGCGCTTACAACAGCTGATCGAGCGCCTGTACGGCCAGCGCAGGGGTGCACTGGTCGCGATTCAACCGCATACCGGCGAAGTGCTGGCGATGGTGAGCATGCCGACGTTTGACCCCAATTTGTTCGTGGGTGGTATTGATGTGGAGTCGTGGCGTGCGCTCAACGAGTCCATCGATCGCCCCTTGCTGAACCGGGCTGTCAATGGCACATACCCACCCGGCTCGACCTACAAACCATTCATGGCGTTGCTGGCACTGAGTTCCGGCAAGCGCGGGCCGAAAACAGTGATTTCTGATCCGGGCTACTGGATGCTGGGAGAGCACAAGTTCAGAAGCCACGGTGATAACGCACTCGGGCCCGTCAATTTGCGCACGAGCATCATCCAATCGAGCAACGTCTATTACTACAGTCTGGCTTACGAGTTGGGAATCGATGCCATCCACGCATTCATGGCGCCTTTTGGCTTTGGCCAACGCACGGGCGTCGATTTGGTGAGTGAATCGCGTGGCGTGTTGCCAAGCAGAGAGTGGAAAGCCCAAGCATTCGGCGGCAAGCGAGGGCAGTGGTATCCGGGTGACACGGTATCGCTTGGCATTGGCCAAGGCTTCAACAGCTTCACGATGATGCAACTCGCCACCGCAACGTCAGCACTCGCCAATGGTGGCTTTCGAGTGACCCCACACTTGGTGCGGCCAGCGCAAACATCTGGGTCCGCGGAAGACGGCGCCAGCGCACCGGTGTCATTGGGGTTGAACCCGCAGCACCTCGCGTGGGTGAAGCAAGCCATGGTTGACGTGACACTAGAAGGCACATCGAGAGCCGCGTTCGCTGGCGCGCCCTACTTGAGCGCCGGGAAAACTGGCACAGCACAAGCGGTCACGATTAGGCAAGGCGACAAATACGACGCCGCCAAATTGGAAGAGCGCAAGCGAGATCACTCCCTCTACGTCGCATTTGCACCAGCGGATAACCCCCAAATCGCGCTGGCCGCGATCGTCGAAAACGCTGGCTTTGGATCGACAGGGGCAGCCCCCATCGCACGGCGCGTGTTTGACTATTGGCTGCTCAACAAATACCCCAGCGAAGAAGACATCAAAGCGGTCGCCAAGAGCCAAGCCACCGCCCCCATTGGGGTGCAGCGGGATGCCCAGTCGATTCCACTGGAATTCATTCGCCGCGAACTGAACTGAGCGCCCACGGCAGAACCCAAGACCTTCGCTCAGCTCGCTCAGAAATAGGCGTCGATGCTCGTTTTCAAAATCAGGGCGGTCACGACGAACACAAACACGCCCCGCACAAATCCTGCGCCATGGCGCAACGCCATGCGAGAGCCCAATAGGCTGCCCGCCACGTTGGCCAACGCAGTCCAGAGCACCACATGCCACCAGACATGGCCTTGATATGCAAAGAGCCCCAGGGCCGCGATATTCGAAGACCAATTCAACAGCTTTGCAGTCGCACTCGCGTGCAGGAAGTCATACCCCAAAACCCTCACCAACAAAATGACGAAAAAGCTACCCGTTCCGGGACCAAAGAAACCGTCATAGCCGCCCACCACAGCAGCGATGCCCATCATCCAAAAGCGCTCATGGCGCGCACTCAGGCGGGGCGCATGTTGTTTGCCCATGTCACGCTTGAACAGCGTGTAAAGCAAGACTGTCACGAGAATAAAAGGCAAGACCTTGCGCAACATCTCTGGGTGCAGCTGAGTGACCATCCAGGCACCGCCGATGGATGCGACGCAAGCACACAACATGGCCAACAAAACGGTGCGCCATGGCAATTGAACATGGCGGGCATAGTTGACGCTGGCCGCTGCAGTGCCCCACATCGATGTGCCCTTGTTCACGCCAAACAAAGTCGCTGGGTGGGCATTGGGAAACGTGGCAAACAGCGCGGGCACCATCACCAGGCCGCCGCCCCCAACAATCGCGTCAATGAAACCGGCCAGCCCAGAGGCGGCGGTGATCACCACCCACTCCAAACCCGTCATCATGTTGGTCCAACTTTTTGGTGCATTGGCAGCGTGTCGCCACAAAAAAAGCGCCGGTGATTACACCGGCGCTTGGGGTTCGTCTCTAAAGGACGGTATCGTCTCCTCGGCCTCGCTCTTTGAGCAAAAGCACGTTTTGCTGCGAGTGGCTGCACTGTAAAGGCATCACTCGCCACCGCGTACTGGGACTTTCCCCTAGAGCCAAGCAGTGGCCCGGCCAGGTGACGCCACCCAAAAGGTTCACGTGCTGGCCAAAATCCAGCGGGCAGCTTTTTCAGCAATCAACAGCGTTGGACTATTTGTGTTGCCGCTCGTGATCGTGGGCATCACCCCTGCATCAGCGATATGCAAGCCTCGAATCGCCGAGCCCTGGCCGTCAAGCGCCTGCAAATGGGGGTTGACCACAGCCATCGGATCATTCTGTCGCCCCATTTTGGTGGTGCCGACTGGGTGAAAAATAGTGGTGGCGATATCACCTGCCAAGCGAACCAACTCATCGTCCGTTTGGTACTGCACACCTGGCTTGATTTCCCGCGGGTTGTAAGGCTTCAGCGCAGGCTGGGCTACGATATTTCGCGCGACCCGCAACGAGTCAGCAGCCACCTTTCGGTCGTCAGCGGTGCTCAAGTAGTTGGGCGAAATCGCGGGCGCATCGGCGCAATCCGCCGTCTTGACATGCACCGTGCCTCGGCTTGTCGGGTTCAAATTGCAAACGCTGGCGGTGAAGGCGTTGAAGCGATGCAACGGCTGGCCAAAGGCGTCCAAACTCAGCGGTTGAACATGGAACTCGATATTGGGCCACTCCCGTTGAGCGTCGCTGCGCGTGAAGCCGCCCATCTGGCTCGGCGCCATGCTCATGGGGCCACTGCGCTTGAACAAGTACTCCAACCCGATCGCTGCCTTGCCCCACAGGCTGTTGGCTTGCGTGTTCAGTGTCTTGACGCCGTCCACCTCATAGACCGCGCGAATTTGCAGGTGATCTTGTAAGTTAGCGCCCACTCCCGGATGGTCGATTTTGACATCAATGCCCGCCGCATCCAGCACTTGCTTCTGCCCAATACCCGACAACTCAAGGACTTGGACCGAGCCGATCGCACCCGCAGCCAGCACCACGCCGCGCACCGCATTCACGCCAATCGATTGGCCTTTGCGACGCAATTGGGCCCCGGTGCATCGCCAGCCCTGGACAGGGTCCTGGGTCAAGTGAAGCTTTTCCACTTGGGTTTCGGTCCAAACCGTCAGGTTCGGCCTCGACATGACTGGGCGCAAAAACGCCTTGCTGGCGTTCCATCGCCAGCCAGAGCGCTGGTTCACCTCGAAGTAACCCACGCCCTCATTGGTCCCACGATTGAAGTCGCTCGTCTCGGGAACACCGGTTTGCACAGCCGCCTTGGCAAACGCATCCAATATTTCCCAGCGCAGCCGTTGCTTTTCGACGCGCCACTCTTTGCCGTGTCCATGAAAACGCCGGTGCTCTGGGTCCGCCTCGTCGCCATCCAGTCGGTAGTGGGATTCGTGTCCCATGAAGTCGGCCAATGAACGCTCCCACGACCATTCATCTTCACCGGTGAGGGCGGCCCACTGATCGTAATCCCGAGCCTGGCCGCGCATATAAATCATGCCATTGATGCTCGAACATCCCCCCAAGGCCTTGCCGCGCGGGTATAACAGGCTGCGGCCGTTCAGGCCAGGATCTGCCTCGGTGCGATACAACCAGTCGGTTCGGGGATTGCCAATGCAATACAGGTAGCCCACCGGAATATGAATCCAGTGGTAGTTGTCTGACTTGCCCGCTTCAATCAACAACACTTTGCGGCTGGGGTCAGCGCTCAGCCGGTTGGCCAACAGACAGCCCGCTGTCCCTGCGCCGACGATGATGTGGTCAAAATCTTGCATTCCGCGTCCTCGTGCATCTTGAGCGAACCGGTTGTCGCTCTCCAATGGGCTCGAGATTACCGCATCTGCAGTGGATTGCCACGCACCCCAATGACACACCCAAGTCGCAGAAGTTGGGGTCAGCCTTGGGTGCGCCGGTCTTTCACGCGGGCCGCAAAGGGGGCGGCGCAGGCTCTGGCACCAGCAGCGTGCCTTGGTACAAACCGCGCACAGTGGACACGGCCAACCAGCCAATCACCAGCGACGTCAACGCCAGCAACACCATCGCAACCGCCGGCATCCAAACGGTGGCCTGTCGCTCGGCGAGCAGCAGTGTCAAACCCGTCAAGGCGGCTAGCGGAAAGGAGACCGCCCAAAAACCCATGTGAAAACCCACCGCCATCGCGCGGTGGATGACTTGGGTTGCCCACAGGAGGCTGAATACCGCCACACCCCAAAACCCCATGGACCAACCGAGGGGCGCATTCAAGATCACGCTGACCACACCCACCACCGAAGGCGGCGCCACGGTAATGAACCAAGACATCAACAACCGAGGCGGCAGCGCGGAGTGCGCAGCCCTGCGCGCCAACACCAAGACCAGCACCACGGGCCAAAAGAACACGCCAATGGCCAATTGGGCCATTGACCATTCGAGGTGCCCCAATGGCACGCCCGCCAGAGGCACCACAACATTGCCAACCACCGGAATGAACAGCACCGGCGTGATGCCGGCCCACATTGGGGGGTCGCCTTCGCGGTGTTCATGCAACCACCGGCCCAACACCCAAAGGGTGATGCCCAGCTCTGCAGCCGCAGCAACAGCCCAGACACCGTCGACCCAAACATGGGCCCCCAAGTACTGGACGGCCAGTGCCGCCAACAACAGCACGCCCACAGGAATCGTCGCTGCGAACGCGTGGCGCACAGGGTGCGCCACATCTTGTCGCAACGCCTCAGGAAAGCGCTGTGTCCTGCGCCACATGGCCACTGCGATCGCAAGCCACACCAACGCGGCAACACCGCCCAGCACTTGGGCGACCACGTCAGCCATAGGTCCCATGAGGTAAGCCGCGCGCGACCAAGCGATGGCCAAACCGGTCAACCCCATCACGGTGCTGAACCAGACGAGCTGCAAGTGGGCCAAGCCGTGCGCGGGAAGCGCGCTGTTTGCTGAAGTTTGCATCGCCGCGATCAGTTGCAGCACTTGCCTTCGTCAGGCACACCCAACTTGCGCAGGATGGAGCCCATCAAGCACCACTTGGTCAGACCGGACTGGAACAAGTTGGCGCCCACAAACGCCGTGAATGCCAACCACCAACTGTTGACAAACAAGGGGCTGCCCTCGACGCCAAGCGCCAGTGACAACATCACAAACAAGCCTGCCACCACATGAATAATTCGATCAACTGTCATTTCAGTTTCCTTTCTAAATAAACCCAACACCCAACCCGTCAAGACTCAAACCGGCTGCGATACATCGCGAAATACATCACCGGGATCACCACCAGAGTCAACAGTGTGGACACGGCGATGCCAAAAATCAACGATATCGCCAAACCATTGAATATGGGGTCATCCAAGATAAAAAAGGCTCCCACCATCGCAGCGATACCGGTCAGCGCGATGGGCTGCGCGCGCACAGCGGCTGATTCAATCACTGCCGTGGCAAATGGCACGCCACGAGATGTCTCTAGTTCAATGAAGTCAACCAGCAATAT
>JALQVJ010000355.1 GCA_023260355.1 Burkholderiaceae bacterium
GCCTCAACCGGATGCTGGGCGAATTGCGTGGCAACGCCGACGCGCTGTCGGGCACCGCGTTCGACCTTGCGCTCGGCATCACCATCGACACCGGGTCTGCGTCGACCGCGATCGCCGAGGTCGAGGCGCTGTTCGCCGAGGCGGTCGAATCGGCGATGTCGCATGCCAAGGCCGATCTGCTGTGTCCGAATTGCCGTCCTGCCTCTGGCACACCTTGGGCAACCTGGCCGAGCACCTCTCCACCGGCTGCCGTGGACGCAGACCCCAACTTCGCATTAGCACTGAATCAAAGATGGCAAGCCCAAGTCGCAGCACTGCCTTTGATTGCGACGCGATGTGAGGCAGGCTTGTGTGCTTTGGACACCCCATCAGCGCGGAGCGCGGCAGACTGGCTCGACATCGCAGACTCAGAGGCGCTCTGGGTCACGGGCAGCTTCGCTGGCCTGGTGTACCCGCTTTCGCTGACGCCAGACCCGCTGCTTGCGCCAGATCGCACCCGCTACTGGATCGAACCTTGGCTTGGCACCGATCCCTCCCTGGTCACGCCATCCCCTGTGTGGCTGTACCGCGTCACTGTGCTCTGCCGTGGCATTCGCGCCGGCACGCTTTCTGGTGCTCAAGCGATATGGATGCCGCTCGCGTCGGGTGGGCTGCAACTGGTGGCTTGGCGCTGGCTGTCCCGATGAGTTGCCAAGCTTCGCACGCTCGCACCAAGGGGGTGAAGTGCCGCACACGCGGTGTGGCGCTGATGGAATGGATCGTGGCCATGGCCCTGTCCGTCTTGCTGACGTGGGGCAGTGCCATGGTATTCATCCACGCCAAGATGGCGCAAGACGCGCAGGAGGCCCAGCGCCAACTCAGGGCCTGTGTTCTGGCCTTTGAAGCCTGGGCATGGAATGCGGGGCACTACCCGCTGGACGAAGCCCACGGGGGGCTCACCGAGCCTCCCTGCCCAGACAACAACGCACTCGCCCTCTGGCAATGGGCCAGCGCCGATGGCGAACATTTCACCGTTTGGCGCATCGCCGATCGGCCTTGGGGCACGGCCGGGGATTCGGCTTGCATCGGCTGGGCCATCAATCAAGATCTCGCTCTTTGGGAAGTGGATCGCTCCGGGCAAGTTTGTCTGCCCTAGACGCGACGAATCCCCGAGAGTCGGGGCCGCGCTTGCTGCGCCAGTTTGGTTAACATTGACACATGTCAAACCCCCGCCCTTCTGACCCAGATGCCGACCGCGAATACATGAAGCTGGCCCTCGGTCAGGCGGAGCGTGCGCTTTGGCTTTCCAACCCCAATCCACGTGTTGGCTGCGTGATCGTTTCGCCTGATGGACGGGTGATTGGGCAGGGTCATACGCAAGCGGCCGGGAGCCACCATGCCGAGGTGATGGCACTTCGAGATGCACAGACTCACGGCCATGACACAGCCGGCGCCACCGCTTTCGTGACGCTTGAACCATGTTCTCACCACGGGCGCACGCCCCCCTGCGCTGATGCACTGGTCGCCGCTGCTCTGCACCGGGTGGTTGTGGCCACTGCCGACCCCAATCCCTTGGTCTCAGGCCAAGGCGTCGAGCGCCTCAGAGCCGCCGGGATTCATGTGAACGTCGGTCTGCTGGGGCATGAGTCTCGCGAGCTGAACGTGGGGTTTTTCAGCCGCATGGTGCGTGGGCGGCCGTGGGTGCGCATGAAGATGGCCGCATCGATCGACGGTATCAGTGCCCTTGCGAACGGCCAGAGCCAATGGATCACCTCCGCACAAGCCCGAGCGGATGGGCATGCCTGGCGGGCGCGGGCATGCGCCGTCGCCACAGGGATTGGCACTGTCTTGAGCGATGACCCCAGCCTCGATGTGCGGGATGTCGTGAGTCCTCGCCAGCCCCATCTGGTGTTGATTGACAGTCGCCTCCAAACCCCCGAGAGCGCCAAGCTGTGGCAGCCCGAGCGGCAGGTGTGGATTTACCATGCGGCCGCCAGTGCAAACCCCGCACAAGCGCTGTTGTCCAAGGCCTCGCACGCCCATGCCTGCCCGAACGCCAACGGCAAAGTCGATTTGCAGGCCATGTTGATGGATTTGGGACGGCGCGGCATCAACGAGCTGCATCTTGAGGCAGGCGCGGCACTCAATGCGTCTTTTTTGCGTGAGGGTTGGGTCGACGAAATGCTGATTTACCTCGCCCCCAAATGGCTGGGGCAAGGCTTGGGGATGAGCACCTATGGGCCTCTGAGTCATGTGGATCAAGCGCTCCCGCTACACTGGTTCGAAACAACCCCTGTCGGCAGCGACTTGCGGGTGCGCTTGCGCACACACGAGCAGTTGCCGTTCTGATACTGATAAGGCTCCCATCACATGTTCACCGGCATCATCACCGCCATCGGTCGCATCACCGACGTTCAAGATTTAGGCGACTCCTCTGCACACGGCAAGCGCCTCACGATTGCGGTGGACCCCAGCTACCTAGAGGATGTGGGTTTGGGTGACAGCATTGCGCTCAACGGTGCTTGCATGACGGTCACGTCATTTGAGGCCGCGCAGGGCGTCTTCACCATAGACATTTCCGCAGAATCATTGGAGAAAACTTGCGGGTTGGATCAACACAACACGATCAACCTGGAAAAAGCGTTGCGCGCTCACGATCGCTTGGGTGGCCACTTGGTCAGCGGCCACGTCGATGGCAAAGGCGTGGTCCGGCGCTTTGAGTCCGTCGGCGAGAGCTGGCTTTTGGCCATTGAGGCCCCCAAAGAGCTGGCGCGATTCATCGCCTACAAAGGCTCAATCACGGTGAATGGTGTCAGCCTGACTGTGAACACCGTGACCGATGAAGACCGCGGCTGCGTGCTGAGCATCAACCTCATTCCTCACACCATCGAAAACACGGCGCTCGGTCACCTGAAACCCGGTCACGGCGTGAATCTTGAAATCGATCTCATCGCCCGCTATGTCGAGCGCATGTTGAACCCGGCCTCATCCGCTGCGCAAGCCTCCTGAGGCGCGCAAGACTGTTTCTGTCCCAACCCAGCGCATCTGCGCTCCCGAACTTGCGATAATGCGCGTTGTCACCAAGCGCGCCTTGGCTCAATTTTGCTCTTTTGGAAAGCCTCATGAATCCGGTACCTATCTCTCCCGTTGAAGACATCGTCGCCGACATGAAAGCAGGACGCATGGTCATCCTGGTAGATGAAGAGGATCGTGAAAATGAAGGCGACCTGGTCCTCGCAGCGGATCACGTGACGCCCGAAGCCATCAATTTCATGGCAAAACACGGTCGAGGTCTGATTTGTCTGACGCTGACCCGTCAACGCTGCGAGTTCTTGGGCCTGCCACCCATGGCGCGCCAAAACGGCACCGTTTACTCAACCGCGTTCACGGTTTCCATCGAAGCGGCTGAAGGCGTCACAACGGGTATCTCCGCGGCAGATCGTGCCAAGACGATTGCCGTTGCCGTGAACGCCAACAGCACGCCGAACGACTTGGTGCAACCAGGCCACGTTTTCCCACTTCAAGCGGTCGAGGGCGGCGTCCTCATGCGTGCCGGACACACCGAAGCGGGATGTGACCTCGCGGCGATGGCTGGTTGCTCACCCTCCTCTGTGATTTGCGAGATCATGAAGGACGACGGCACCATGGCCCGTTTGCCTGATTTGCAAATGTTTGCTGCTGAGCACGGCTTGAAAATTGGCACGATTGCAGACTTGATCGAGTATCGCAGTCGCCACGAGTCGTTGATCGACAGCCTGGGCAGCCGCCCCCTGAAGACGGCATACGGCGAATTCACGGCGCATGCCTTCAAAGATCGCCCGAGCGGGAAGGTCCATTTGGCGTTGGTGAAAGGCACTTGGGAGGCAGCGGATGTTGTGCCTGTGCGTGTACACGAGCCCTTGTCCGTGTTGGATGCGCTCGAAGTGGGGCGTTCGCTGCATTCATGGCCCTTGGATGCCAGTTTGCGCTACCTCGACCATGTGGGTCGTGGCGTCGCCGTGTTTCTGAATGCAGGCGAAACAGGATCTGAGCTCATCGCCCAATTCCAGGGTGTGGCCAAACCAGCCCACGGCCCAGCGCGCGGACAAATGGACTTGCGCAGCTATGGCGTTGGCGCTCAAATTTTGCGCGCCTGCGGCGTCCAGAAAATGACCTTGCTGGGTACGCCCCGCCGCATGCCCAGCATGGCGGGTTACGGCCTTGAGGTCTGTGGTTATCAAAACGAACAAGAGTAAACACCATGCAAAACGCCGACCAAGGCCAAGCGCCAGAACTCCAGGGTGAAGACCTGATCATCGGTATCGTGCGCGCGCGTTTCAATGACAGCGTCACGCAAGCCCTCTTGGACGCATGCCGCACCGAGCTGTTGCGACTTGGTGTCGACGACAAAGACATCCATGTGTTTGATGTGCCCGGCGCCCTCGAAATCCCTGTGGCCCTGCAAGCACTGGCCAAAGACGACCAGTACGACGCGCTTGTCGCTTTGGGTTGCATCATCCGAGGCGAGACCTATCACTTTGAGTTGGTTGCCAATGAGTCTGGCGCGGGAGTCACCCGAGTTGCGCTGGACTATGAAATCCCGATTGCCAATGCGATCTTGACGGTGGAAGATGACGCGCAAGCCGTCGCACGACAGACCGACAAAGGCCGAGATGCGGCGCAGGTTGCCGTCGAAATGGCGCTTCTCTTGGATCAAATCAATTGAGCATATTCGATGATCATTTTTACCACATGTTTGTCGCAGTGTTGTTGAGCAGCAACTACAGGGTCAGTGTCTAAAGCAAAGATATTCATAGTTATTTCTCCAGTTGAATGGATATAATACTACTAGATA
>JALQVJ010000041.1 GCA_023260355.1 Burkholderiaceae bacterium
CCAGCGCACAGGTCGCCAACCCCTTGCGGTCACGGGCGCGCAGCCCAGCGCCGATCGCTTGCGGCAGAATGCAAGCGCAAGCCTGCCCCCTCACTATTGCGCCCCATCCACCCACGCGATCTACCGTGTACGCCTATTACGCCGACGCCTTTGTCCTGCCGCTGCCCACTGGGCACCGCTTCCCCATGGAGAAGTACGCGATGCTTCGCGAATCGGTGCGCGAACACTTGCCCGATGTCGAACTGCGCGCAGCACCGGCTGCGGACCTTGAGGACCTGCTGCTGGTGCACGACGCAGCCTACGTGGACGCCGTCTTGCATGGCCGACTGACGCCGGCACAGGAACGCGAAATCGGCTTGCCCTGGAGCGAGCGCATGCCCTACCGCTCGGTGCGCTCGGTGGGCGCGACGCTTGCAGCCACGCGCTCGGCCCGCCGCGACGGCGTGGCATGCAACATGGCCGGTGGCACCCACCACGCCTACGCCTACAAAGGGAGCGGGTTTTGTGTGTTCAACGATGTGGCCGTGGCGACCCGCGTGTTGCAGCGGCAAGCACGCGCAGCCGGCCAGACCGTGGACGTCGCCATCATTGACTTGGACGTGCACCAGGGCAATGGCACCGCCGATATTTTCGCGAGCGACGCCAATGTGTTCACGCTGTCCATCCACGGCGAAAAGAACTTCCCGTTTCGCAAGGCAGCCAGCGACCTCGACGTGGAGCTGCCCGACGGCGCGGGCGATCCGCTGTACCTTGACGCCTTGCGCCAAGCGCTCGAGCAATTGGACGCCCGCTTCGCACCCGACATGGTGTACTACTTGGCCGGCGCTGATCCGCATGAGGGCGACAGGCTTGGGCGCATGAAGCTCACCGATCAAGGCATGGCGGCACGCGATGCCATGGTGTTCGAATGGGCCAAATCGCGCCAACTGCCTTTGGCATTTGCCATGGCAGGCGGCTACGGTCGCGACCTGCGCGACACCGTGCGGGTACAAACACAAACGCTGCGCATCGCCGCCGGAATGGCTGAGGGTTGGACGCTGCGCCCCAAAGCTTTTTGATTCATCAACTTCAAGTGAACTTGAAGCCTATAGACAGCCAATCAACAGCCTTCTTGCCACATCAGCAAAGCACGCCATGCGTGAGTGCCACGCTCAATACTGGCGGCGATGCTCGCGCTTGGCGATCCAAAAGGTCGCACCAAAAATCACCAAAGCGCCGACCAATGTGGTGTGGGTGGGCACGTTGCCAAACACCATCCAGCCCAACAGGGCCGCCCACACCAAATCCAAAAACCGCAGGGTCTGCGTCGCCGAAATATCGGCAATGTGAAAGCCACGCGCCATGCAATAGTGGCCATACGACCCCAGCACACCACTCAGCGCAAAGCCAGCCCAAAGCCAGCCACTGATGGGTTGCCAGTGCAAGATACCCATGGGCAAGCTGAACAGCGCAATCGCGATCGACTGCCACAGCACAATCACTTCTGAGCGCTCGATGCGCGTCAAGGTCTTGGTGATCAAAAACGACGCCGCAAACATCGGCGCTGAGGCCAACATCACCAGCGAATACCAGCCGCCCTCGCCCGTGAGCTTGGGCCCGACCACCACCAGCACGCCGACAAAGCCAATGATCGCGGCCACCCAGCGATCCCAGCGCATCTTTTCGCCCAAAAACCACGCAGCACCCAGCATGATGAAAATCGGACCGGTGAAGCCAATCGCCGTCATGTCGGCCAACGCCAAATGCGGCAAGGCTGTGAACCAAAAAAGCAGCGCCGTGGTGTGCACAGCGCCACGCCAGGCTTGGCCCTTCCAATTGTTGGGGCGGTAATGCGCCCAGCCCTTTTGGATCAACAGCGGCAGCATCACCGCGGCCCCCATGAGGTAGCGCAAAAACTGGGCTTGCATGGCGTCGCTCTCGATGGTGAGCGCGCGCAGCAGTGCGTTGAGGATGCTGAACACCAGCCCACTCAATGCCACCCACAACATGCCACGCCACACGGCGGGCATGGCGCAGGCCCGGTCGTACACCCCCTGCCAAACCCGATGGATGGCTGCGAATGGGCGCGGCGCTGTGGCGGGTTGGGTCATGGTGATCGGGCTCCGTGTGAGGTCTAGCTGAGGGCGGTCTAGACTGATCGAAAATATAGCGGTATCGGCGCGGCTGCGCAGTGCTTTGCGTGACCATGTGTGCCACCCACGGCGCACGCAAACCCGTTCAAACCAACGTTAATATGCGGCATGGTCAAAAGCAATCGCGCATCCCAATGGCAATGGCGCAGGTCCGCGTTCTGGGCCGGCGTCTGGGTGCTCGGTACCCTCACGCTTTGGGCCAGCCTCACGTGGGTGGAGCGTGGCTCCATCCAGCAGGCCCAAAGAGACGCCAATGAATCGCTGCGCGTGCAGGCCGGTGCTCTGACAGGGCTGCTCGATCGCTTTCGATCGCTGCCTCCGATCTTGGCCCGCCAAGAGGACATCGGGCGGCTCTTCACACCCCAATCCGACACCACCGTGTTGCGAGACAAGATCACTGAATTGGCCTACCTCGCTGGCGCCGCTGATGTAGCGCTTTATCGCCAAGACGGTGGCTACATCACCTCGGCTCGCGGCTTGTATGCCCAGGACCTGAACAGCCAAGATGCCACCGCCGAGTTGCTGCGTGCCCCGGCTGAATCGCGCTTGGGCCGAGCCACCCTGATCGAAGGCGACCAAGCGCGCTACTACGCGTTCTCGGCATTGGTGGGCGGGGTGACCAACCCCGTTGGGGTGTTGGTGTTTTTTGTCGACCTGTCCACGGTCGAGCAAGTCTGGGCATTGTCGCGACTGCCGATTGGCGTGACCGATGAACGTGGCCGCGTGATCTTGTCCAACGTGCCGGAGTGGCGTGGCCGATTGCTGAGCGACTTCGCGCGGCGCAAGCCCAACACGATCGACTTGCGCTTCGAAGGCGAACGCTATGCCGCGCAAGAGGCCACACGGGCCCTGCCGCTCTTGGACTGGCGCTTGCATGCCTTTGGCATCAGCCCTGACCTCAAACTAGACCAAAAGCTCGCCCTGCTGTTCAGCGCATTGATCACGGTGTCGCTGGCCATGGGTGGCCTGCTCTTCCTGCGGCGGCGCGAGCAGCTCTTGGCTACCGAACGCAAAGAGCGCGCCGATGCGCTGCGGCTCGAGCGCTTGGTGCAACGCCGCACACGGGACTTGCACGCATCCAACAGATCGCTGCAGCAGGAAATCGAAGTGCGTACCGAGACAGAACGCAAGTTGCTCAAGGCGCAGGAGGAGGTCGTGCGCTCGGCCAAACTCGCCGCGATCGGGCAAATGTCTGCCACGCTCAGCCACGAGTACAACCAGCCGCTGGCCACCATTGGGACCTACGCGGAAAACGCCGAGCGATTTTTAGAGCGCGGCCACGTTGACCGCGTGCAAAGCAATTTGTCGCTCATCCGCCAGCAGGTGGATCGCATGGCCGCGCTGTCTCGAACGCTGCTCACCTTCGCCCGCAAGTCGGACCCCGAGGTGCGGCCGGTGAGCTTGCGCGCTATTTTTGATGATGCGGTGCTGTTGGTCTCACCCCGCGCGCGCAAGGCAGGCGTGCAACTTGACGTACAAGCCGTGCCCGCCGAATGTTGGGTCATGGGCAGCCAAATCCGCCTCACCCAAGTGCTCGTCAACCTCGCCAACAACGCCATCGACGCGGCCAGTGTTCAGCGCGACGCCTGGGTCCGCATCGAGGTGCAAAGTCACACTGAGCACCACGCGGTTCGCGTGATTGACAACGGCCCCGGCATTCCGCTGGAACAGCGCGCCGCCATTTTCGAGCCCTTTTTCACCACCAAGCCCGCTGGCGTCGGCTTGGGCATCGGTTTGTCCGTGGTCGCCGATATCGTCCATGAAGTTGGTGGTGAAATACACATCACCGATGCGCCGGGAGGCGGCGCACAATTTGAACTGATCTTGCGCAAAGCCGCACCCAACCCATGACCCCAAAACCCCGCCTGATCTTGCTGGACGACGATGCCGACCTTCGCGCTGCGGTGACGCAAGGGCTTGAGTTGATGGACTACGACGTCCTGCCGTTTGCCCACGCCAACGAGGCACTCAGCCATGTCTCGCGCGATGGCTACACCGTCCTGATCTCGGACATCATGATGCCCGGCACCGACGGCTTTGAAGTCTTGGCCCGGGCGCAAACGATCGACCACGCGTTGCCCGTCGTGCTGATCACCGGCCATGGCGACGTGCCACTTGCCGTCAAAGCCATCCAATCGGGCGCGTACGACTTCATCGAAAAGCCCTTCTCTGTGCAACGCCTCGCCTCAGTGATCGAGCGGGCGCTTGAAAAGCGCCGGCTGGTGCTCGAAAACCGCGCCTTGCGCGAAGAGCTCGAAGACACCAACGATCTGGGCAACCGCCTGGTTGGTCGTGCCCCCAGTATCGAGTCGCTTCGCGCGCAGGTGGGTGCCCTCGCCCAAGCCGACGTCGACGTGTTGGTGATGGGCGAAACGGGCACTGGCAAAGAAGTGGTGGCCAGAGCCCTGCATGATTTCGGCCCGCGCGCATCCCAGCCCTTTGTCGCGCTGAACTGCGCGGCCATACCCAAAGACATCATGGAGAGCGAGCTCTTTGGCCACGAGCGAGGTGCCTTCACTGGTGCGCACACCGCCAGAGTCGGGAAGCTGGAGTACGCCAATGGCGGCACGGTGTTTTTGGACGAAATCGAATCCATGAACCTCGACCTGCAAGCCAAGCTGCTGCGCGCGCTTGAAGAGCGCAGCATCGTGCGCCTCGGCGCCAACAAGCCGATTGCCCTCAACGTGCGGTTTGTTGCCGCGACCAAGCGCTCGCTGCGCGAGGCCGCTGACACCGGCGACTTCCGAGAGGACTTGTATTACCGACTCAACGTCGCGCCACTGACCATCGCCCCTTTGCGTGAGCGCAAAGAAGACATCCCGCTGCTGTTCTTTCACTTGGCCCGCGAGGCGCGTGCCAAGTACCGCCGCGAGATTCCCGATGTTTCGCCAGAGCTCGAGGCGCAACTCATGGCGCACGACTGGCCCGGCAATGTGCGCGAATTGCGCAACATCGCCGATCGGTTTGTACTGGGCTTGTGGCATGGCTTCACGCCCATTCAGTCGGACGCCGAACCCGACAGTGGCGCGTTGGCCGCGCGCGTGGCCGCCTTTGAGAAGAGCCTCATCGAGCAAGAGCTCCAGCGCCACCACGGCCAAATGAAGCCCACCTACACCGCGCTTGGGCTGTCTCGCAAAGGCCTATACGACAAGATCACCCGCCTAGGCATTCGGCCCCCAGCCTCCGCTGGTGCCGACGATTGACGCGCGCCGTCCTGAGATTGGGCAATGCTTCGTGGCCACTTCTGATTTTGATGGGTGATTTGCTACCCATCACC
>JALQVJ010000397.1 GCA_023260355.1 Burkholderiaceae bacterium
AGAGTCACACCTGACAACGCGTGCCAAGCGCCCGTCACCGCCGGCAACGTTGCTTGGGTGGGGCGCACGATTTTTTGCGCCTGGAACTGAGTGACCAACGGCAACAGCCCGAGGCCAGGTGCATTGCCTCCGATGTGCTCGGGGTCGATCAACGCCTCGCCCAACATTTGAAGGCCGCCACAAATGCCCAGGACGCGCCCGCCCTTGTTGGCGTGCTGGGTGACGGCGTGATCGAGGCCCTTCTCGCGCAACCAGGCCAAGTCGGCAACCGTGTCTTTGGAGCCCGGCAAGATCAACCAGTCAGCGCCGGCACAGTCGCTGGGCGTGCGGGCCCAGATCACGCGCACGCCGTCCACATTGCGCAGTGGCTGAAACTCGTCCAAGTTCGAAATGTGCGGCCACGCCATGATGGCGATACTGAGGTGCACTTCACCTTGGCTTTGGGCATGGCCAAAGACGCCGTCTTCGTCCGGTAGCCCATGGTGAGGCATCCACGGCAACACCCCCACCGTTGGGATGCCTGTGAGTTGCTCGAGGTCTGCGGGGCCCGGCGCGAGCAAGGCCGCGTCGCCCCTGAACTTGTTCAACACGAACCCATGAATCAACGCGCGGTCTGACTCGGGCAGCAATGCCCAAGTGCCATACAGGTGTGCAAACGCGCCACCCCTGTCGATATCGGTGACCAGCAGGCACGCCGCGTTGGCGTGGCGTGCGACACGAAGGTTGACGTAGTCACTCTCCATCAGGTTGATTTCGGCAGGTGAGCCTGCGCCCTCGATCACGACCACATCGTGACTGGCGCGCAGCCGATCCAGCGCCGCCATCGCATGCGGCCAAAGCAAGGCGCTGCGCTCGCGCCACGGGGTTTGGCTCAAGCGCTGATCCACTTGGCCGCACACCACCACTTGGCTCTCGGTGTCTGCTTCGGGTTTGAGCAGGACGGGGTTCATGTCCACAGTGGGTAGGGCCCGAGACGCCAAGGCTTGGAAATACTGCGCACTGCCGATCTCGCCGAATCGCTCGTCTGCTGTGGCGACCACCCGCGCGTTGTTGCTCATATTTTGCGCTTTGAAGGGGGCAACCTTGAGCCCCATGTCCGCATACGCGCGGCACAACGCGGTGGTGATCCAACTCTTGCCTGCGCCACTGCTGGTGCCGAGCACCATGACGCAGCGCGCGCTCATCGGCTGACCTCGGGCAGGGCGACCCATTGGTCGTGCAGAGCGTGCAGCGTGACACGGCGATCAAACGCTCGCTCAATCGCAGCGCGCAATTCGGGCTGATCGGCATGGCCTTGGGCAACGATGTCGCCGTGGTGGACCAGCCAGATGTGGTCGGCGCGCAGCGCCACGTTGAGTTCGTGCAAGACACTGATCACCGTTTGGCCGCCACGGTTCAGGTCACGCACCCAACCCAGCCAGTCCGCTTGGTGCGGTGGGTCGAGGTTGGCCAGGGGCTCATCCATCAGCAGCACTTGCGCTTGTACGGCCAGCACGCGGGCCAATCGCACGCGTTGGCGCTCGCCACCAGACATCGAGCGCAGCGGCGTGTGGCGCAACGGCCATGTGTCGGTCTGCCGCATGGCCGCCTCGACAATGGCTTCGTCTTCGGCGTCGGCGCTCTTGGGCCACCAACCTTGTTGTGGCAGGCGCCCCAAGCGCACGACGTCGATGGCTTGCCACTCATCGCCGCCTTGCTCGCCCTGGCCTAGCCATGCCACATGTTGTGCCAGCGCCGCCCTTGACCAATCGGTGAGCCTGCGCGCATCCCACCGCACCTGTCCTTGTGTTGGCGCGGGGTCGGGCAGCAGCCGCGCAACGGCTCGCAACAAGGTGCTTTTGCCCGCGCCGTTGGGGCCAATGATGGCCGTCCATTGCCCCCGCGGCGCCATGGCGCTGACGCCATCCAAGCTGGGCGTGTCGGTGTCGGGCCACTGCACCGTCAGGTCACGGAACTCGAGTGCCGGCGTCATGGCATATACCCCTGTGACTTGTGCAGGCGGCGCAGCAAATAGCCGCCACCGACCAAGGCGGTCAACACCCCGACGGGCAATTCGTTCGGCGCCATCAGCGCGCGCGCGCCAATGTCTGCCCACAAAAGCAGCACGCCGCCGGTCAATGCCGATAAGGTCAAGAGCCCGGCGTGGGTGACGCGGCACCACGAGCGCACCACATGCGGCGCGGCCAAGCCGATGAAGGCGATCAAGCCCGTTTGTGCCACTGCGGCACCCGTGCACAACGCCACCACGCCGATCAACACCCAACGCGTGGTGTGCAAGGGGAGGCCGAGGCTGCGCGCCGCCTCTGAGCCGAGACTCAGCGCATCAAGCACCCGCGCGCATGCCATGGCCAAGAGCCACGCCAAGGCGGCCACGGTTGCCAACACTTGGGTCGAGCGCCATGACAAGAGTGAGGTGTTGCCGAGCATGAAGCCTTGCGTGTTGGTCAGCACCTGGGGCCACCACAGCGTGACCAACGAGGTCAATGCACCGAGGACCACGCTCACCACGACGCCGCCCAACAACAAACGCAAGCTGTGCTGTACGCCACGCGCCAACGCCACAGTCAGCAACACGGCACCCAGGGCGCCGACAAATGCAGCGCCAGTCAAACCCATCGACACCACCCATGTCAGGCTGGCCACTGGCGCTGCACCCCATGCAACCCACGCTAGCGTGACGGCGAATGCAGCACCCGATGAACTGCCCAATAGAAACGGATCAGCCAATGGGTTGCGGAACAACCCTTGTGCCACCGCACCCGCCAAACCAAGCAGGGCGCCCGTGAGCCAAGCACCGGTGCTGCGTGGCATGCGGATGGTCCATGTCAACACATCTTGCATATCGCTGGGCCAGTGCCAGCCCGTGCTGCCGCTGAGGCTGCCCACCGCCAGTCCGATCATCGTCAACACCAACAGCGCGAGCGCCCAGAGACCGGGGCGCGGGGTGGTGTTGAGGTGTTGCGGTGACATGGCTCAAATGCGTGCTAGTGCGCCGTGAGTGTGCGCTGGATGCACTGGGCGATCAACTGCGCGGCGTCACCCCAGCGCGGGCCAGCACGGACCAATACATCGGCTTGCTCTGGCGGCAAGGCGCAGATGCGCTTGTGCTGCACGGCCTTGAGCTGGCGCCAGCCGGGCCGTTGGCTCAGTTGTGACGCGCCCATGGTGCTGATCAAAATCAAGTCGGGCTGCTGCGCCACCACCCATTCGCTGCTGACACGGGGAAAAGTGCCTTGGCTCGCATCGACCACATTGGCGAGGCCGAGTTGCGCCATCGTTTCTCCAATGAACGAGGTCGGCCCTGCGGCGTAGGGCCCGTCGCTGGCTTCGAAGTACACACGCCATCCACGGGCCGCTTGGGGCAAAGAGGCACGGGCCGCTGCCAACTGTGACTCGGCCTGTTGCTGCACCTGTGCAACCTGCTTGGGTGGGATCTCGAGCAATGCGCCCAAGCGCTGCAAGGCGTCGCGCATTTGCGCGTGGGACTGTGGTTCAAGCACTTCGATGCGAAGCCCCAACTCGCGCAGGCGTGGCAGCACCCGGGCTGACTTGGCGACCAACACCAGGTCAGGGCGCGCCGCGACAATGGCTTCGACGTTGGGGTCGAGCCCACCGCCCATGACCGGCAACTGGCGCACCGAAGCGGGCCAATTGCTGTAGCGGTCCACACCTACCAAGCGATCGCATGCGCCCAGTGCGCAGACCGTCTCGGTCAGCGATGGCAACAAACTCACCACCCGTTGCGGTGCCGCTTGCGCGCTGAGCGCAAGCAAGGCAGACCAGCAAAGAGTGATGAGGCGGAGCATGGTTACCAGTTCCAAACCATCGTGGCGAGCAGGCGTCGACCCGGTGAGGCCAGACCATCGACTTCAACAATCGTTCGGTCAAACAGATTGTCAGCCCGCAGTCGCAGCTCGCTGTTGGGAGATATGGCCTTTTTCAATTCAACGTTCAACAAAGTGAAGCCAGCCAGCAGTCTGGTGTTGGCGGCGTCGTCCCAGCGCGACGATTTGGCCAAGATTTCGGCGCGAGCTTGCCAACCCATGATGGGCATGTAGGCGAATGCGGACAGCTTGCGGGGAGAGCGGTAGTTCAGGCGCTTCAAGGTGTCGCTGTTGATTGCATCGGTGTAATCCAAGTTCACCCCGATGTTCGCGGCGCCCACAGCCGTGCTGCCGTTCACGTTGATGCCCTTCACGCGCGCGCGGCCGACGTTGTACCAGTTGAAGTTGGCGTCGGCGCTGATCAATTCACGGTATTTGGATTGATAAATCGTTGCGCCGAGCGCAAATCCATCACCTTGGTATTGCAGTCGGCCTTCCATGCCCTTGGAGGTTTCGGGTCTGAGGTTCAGGTCGCCATAGTTTGGGTCGTAGATCTGCGACAAGTTGGGCGCTCGAAACCCAGTCGTCACGCCCAGCATCAACTTGAGTGCCGGTGACACTTGCAAGCCGTAATTCGCACCGTAAGTGCTGGTGGCATTGAATCCCGACACGTCATCGTGGCGAGCAGAAATATGAACGCTTTGCACGCCCATGCGTGCACCCCAGCCGAGATTCATCCCAGTCTGCGTGCGACGCCCGCCTTGAGCAGGGTTGTACCAATCGTCAGCCTCGGCTGCAAATGTGTCTTCGATGTGCTCCAGTCCCCATGTTGCTTGCTGGTTGCTGGACAGCGTCCATTGGTTATCCACGCGCAGGGACGTGAGTTTGGTGAAATGATTTTTGTCGTCAAGGAGCGTGGTGGGGTTGGGTTGTCTGAAGTGGCTTTTGCTCTCAGACCACTGGACATGGGTTTGCCACTGCTCACTCCAGGCGGAGTCCAATTTCAAGCTGTATGCGTTCAGCTTGCCAACCGTCTTCATGTCCTCGCCACCATTCCATTGGACTTCGCGATCTGTGCTGCTGTTTTGGATGGTTTTGAAGGCCAGGTGGTGATTGGCGTTGAGTTGAAAGCCGACGTTTGCGCTCAGTTGGTTCCGAGTCCAATTCTCCGTCTCGGGTGTGTGCGCGACACTGGGCTTGGTGTTGTAGCCGTCATTCGTGTGGCGACCAAGCGAGAAGGAATAGTCCACATGATCGACTTGTCCGGCCTTCAACAAATGAATGAACCGATCGGCGCGGTTGCCCAAGCCAGCGGTCACCGTCGACTTCTCGCCGTCTCTGCCGTCGTAGGCAAACAGTTGCACCACGCCGCCCATACCGTCCGAGCCGTATTGACTGGAGCTGGCGCCACGCAAAATTTCAATCCGATCGACTTGGCCCACTGAAATCAAGGACCAAGGTGCGCCACCGCCAGTGACATACCCGTCTTGCCGATCCACTCGGATGCCGTCGATGTAGACCGCAGTCATGCGCGCTTCTGCGCCGCGAATGAAAATCTTGTCGCTGCTGCCACCGCTTTCTATGCCGGGCAGCATTTGCAAACGCTCGCCTAAAGTGGCGGCGCCAGTGCCAACCAAGGCGTCGCTCTCTGTCACGCTCAAGTCGGCGAGCACTTCGGACAAGGGTTGCTCAATCCGTGTTGCGGTCACAACGATGGGATCGAGGGTGGTTTGCGCCAAAGCGCTCGCGCCGGCGCATGCCAATGTCACGGCAGCGGCCACAGGGGTCCATGTGTTCATCATGAGAAACATTCAAAATCAGCGCCCGGTGCCGTCCTCCCCGACAGCGTGGGCAAATGTGGCGAGACCGAAGTCAAGCCGCCTCGTTGGCCGGTATCCGGGCTGACGAAACAACGCTCAATGCCTTCCCAACACTTTCGTGTCAGTGGCGATGGATTGAACGCGGGGTGCCTTCAGAGTTGAGGGCGACCCGTTCGCTTACCGTTGCGGGGGCAGCGCAGGTTAGGTGAGTGCGGTGGCACGACACCCTC
>JALQVJ010000442.1 GCA_023260355.1 Burkholderiaceae bacterium
CCAACACTTGACCGCTGGACTCGAGCGCCTCTAAGCGCTGGCGCAAGTGGTGCAGCACGACCATGCCGGGCAACTCATCGGCGTGCAAAGCCGTTTGCAAGACCACTTTCGGGCCATGGCCTGCGCGGCCCTAGTGCAGGCTGACCAAGCTGCGTTCGGTGCCACTGTTCGAACCGGCTAAAACGTGTCGCTGCGTGTGCATCTCGCGTGTCCGTGGGATCGTTTGTTGTCGGGGGGGAAGTCAGTGAGGGCGGGGCTGAAGATATGCCAACCAGCGGCCTTCAGCCAAGCGGAACAATCCCACCAACGTGAAGGTGAGGGTGAGGTAAATCAAGCCTGCCGTGATGAATGCCTCGAAAGGCAAATAAAACTTGGAGTAAATCGCCCGGGCGGCCCCTGTGATGTCCAGCACCGCAGGCACGGCGCTGGCCAACGAGGTCGAGTGCAACATCATGATCACTTCGTTGCTGTATGCGGGCAGGGTGCGGCGCAAAGCGGATGGCAACACGATGCGCCAGACGGTTTGGCGGCGCGACATGCCCATCGCTTGTGCCGCTTCGATCTCGCCGGCTGACGTGTCGCGGATCGCACCGGCCAACATTTCAACGGTGTAGGCGCAGGTGTTGATGGCAAAGGCAAGGACCGCGCAAAAGAAAGCGCTCTTGAATGCAGTCCAAGGCCAGACGTCGTTCCAGCGCGCTTGAATCCAATCCAACTGCGCGATGCCGTAGTAAATGATGTAGAGCTGAATCAACAGCGGCGTGCCGCGAATCACATACGTGAACAGCCACACTGGCGCAGACAGCCAGCGTTTGTCAGATACGCGCATCAGCGACAAGGGCAGTGCCAAGGCACCGCCGACGATCAAGCACGCGATCAGCAGCTGAAAAGCCACCACGGTGCCCTCGAAGTACATGGCCAAATGTTGCGGCTCGAGGATGACGCCAAACTGCATCAGAGCGCCCCTCGCTTGACGCCCATGCTGTAGCGCTTTTCAAGCACGCGCAGGCCCACCATCGAGATGGACGAGAGCACCAGATACAACAGCGCCGCAAATGCCATGAACAACAGCGGCGCATTGGGTACCGTGCCGCGCGCCGCGGCCCCCGCTTGTTTGGCCAAATATGTCAAGTCTTGCAAGCCCAGCAGTGAGACCAACGCGGTCGACTTCAACAACACCAACCAGTTGTTGGTGAAGCCAGGCAAGGCCAAACGCACCATTTGCGGCAAAACGATGGTCAAGAACACGCGAAATGGGCTCATGCCATAGGCCAAGCCGGCTTCGGCTTGCCCTTTGGGGATCGCCAATATGGCGCCCCGGAATGTTTCGGTCATGTAGGCTCCGTAAATGAAGCCCAATGTCAGCACCCCAGCTATGAAGGGGTTGATATCGATGTAGCGATCGCTACCCAGCGCCTCGATCAGCGCGTTGAGGCCGATTTGGCCGCCATAGAAAATCAGCAGCATTAGCACCAAATCGGGAATGCCACGAATCACAGTGGAGTACAGG
>JALQVJ010000055.1 GCA_023260355.1 Burkholderiaceae bacterium
GTCCAAAGGTAGCGTGCGTGCTTGGGCATGTCCCATTCCAAGATGTTCGAAATGGCATTCGTGGTTGCACCCCGGTGGTGATAGACCACGCCCTTCGGATTGCCGGTCGTGCCGCTCGTGTAGTTCAGGGCAATCGCATCCCACTCGTTGGCGGGCAACGACCACTCAAATGAGGCGTCACCTTGGCTTAGCAATTCCTCGTAGGTCATTTCGCCAATGCGGTGCTGAGGGCCGTCAAAGACGGTATCTTCTGCGTCGATCACCCGCACAGGTTCTGTGCGCTGGCGCAGGGCCAAGGCCTTTTGCATGGTAGGCGCGAACTCCACGTCGACGATCACCACCTTGGCTTCACCGTGGTCCAACATGAACGCGATGGCTTCAGGGTCCAACCGGGTGTTCAGCGCATTGAGCACCCCGCCCGCCATGCCGACGCCAAAATGGGCCTCGACCATCGGGGGCGTGTTGGGCAACATCACGGCCACCGTGTCATTTTTTCCAATACCTAGCCCTTGCAACGCACTGGCCAAACGGCGGCAACGTGCGTAGGTCTGGGACCAGGTTTGACGCAAATCGCCATGCACAACCGCCAAATAGTCTGGATAGACCTCGGCCGCTCTCGCAATGAAGGTCAGTGGACTCATCGGGGCAAAATTGGCCTCGGTCGCAGGCAAATCCTGGTCGTACATGTGCGTCATGAATGGTCTCCTCAATACAGGCGTGTTCTCACACCAATTTACAACATCCGCCCTTAATTAAGCTGACACAGCCAGCGCGAGATGTTTTGAACGAAAATCAAAGCATGGCCATTCCACAAAATTTCCTGCAAGACCTCCTCTCGCGCGTCGATATCGTTGACGTGGTTGGGCGTTACGTGCAGTTGAAAAAAGGCGGCGCCAACTTCATGGGTTTGTGCCCATTCCACGGTGAAAAGTCGCCTTCGTTCAGCGTCAGTCCAAACAAGCAGTTTTTCCATTGTTTTGGCTGCGGTAAAAATGGCAACGCGATTGGCTTCCTGATGGACCACGCAGGGATGAGCTTTGTGGAGGCGGTCAAAGACTTGGCCCAAGAGGTGGGTATGGTCGTCCCGGAGGACGATCGCTCACCCGAAGACAGACAGCGCGCCGCGCTGGTGCGCGAGCAGCAACAATCACTCAGTGA
Organism: Burkholderiaceae bacterium; assembly: GCA_023260355.1. Taxonomy (GTDB): domain Bacteria; phylum Pseudomonadota; class Gammaproteobacteria; order Burkholderiales; family Burkholderiaceae_C; genus RS62. Next base: position 1,159 of record JALQVJ010000055.1, read on the forward strand.
TGTACTGGCCAAAGCCGCGCTGGCCTACCAAAAAGCCCTCAAACAATCACCGGAGGCGATCACCTACCTCAAGAAGCGCGGCCTGACAGGCGAAGTCGCCAAACGGTTTGGCTTGGGCTACGCGCCTGCAGGCTGGCGCCATCTGGCCAGTGTGTTTCCAGATTACCAAGACACCAAACTCGTGCAATGTGGGCTGGTGATTGGCGATGAAGACGCCACCACTGCGGAAAACGCCAAGCGCTACGATCGGTTTCGGGACCGAGTGATGTTCCCCATCCGCAACGTGAAGGGCGAGACCATCGGTTTTGGGGGCCGCGTGATGGATCAGGGCGAGCCCAAGTACCTGAACTCTCCCGAGACGCCGGTATTCCACAAGGGGCGCGAACTGTATGGGCTGTTCGAAGCCCGCACTGACATTCGCCTGAGCGGGCATGCCCTTGTCACCGAGGGTTATATGGACGTGGTGGCACTGGCACAAATGGAGATTGGGCAAGCCGTTGCCACGCTGGGCACCGCCTGCACGCCGGACCACGTGCGCCTGTTGTTTCGCTTCACCGATACCATCGTGTTCTCCTTTGATGGCGATGGCGCGGGCCGGCGCGCGGCGCGCAAAGCGATGGAGGCCGCCTTGCCGTTTGCCACGGACACGCGCACCTTGAAATTTTTGTTTCTGCCAAGCGAGCACGACCCCGATAGTTTTGTGCGCGCCAACGGCAAAGTCGCTTTTGAACAGGCGATTCACGAGGCCATGCCGTTGAGCAAATTTTTGCTCGAAACCACAACCCAGGGTTTAGATATGGACAGCGCCGAGGGCAGAGCCCAGTGCCTCGCCGCCGCGCAACCGCTTTGGCAAGCATTGCCGGATGGGGCGCTCAAGCGCCAGCTGCTGTCGCAATGGTCAGACGTTGTGGGCTTGGGCTCCCACGAGGTGCTGGACTTGTGGAAGGCGCGAGGCCACGCGTCGCCAGCCACCCATCCAGCGGCTCGCGCGGCTGATCAGGCGTCACAAGCGAATCCACATGCATCCCCTGCTTCGCGAGGTGGCTACCCATCTGATCCACAGCGGGCCCAGCGCACCGCGCGGATGAAAAACAGCCGAATGCATCGCAACGCCGTGCCGGGTCGGGCCGATGTTGTGGCCCGCTTGTTGGTTCAGAGACCGGACGCGTGGGGCACGCTCTCTAGCGCAGATCAGCACATGCTGGCCGATTGGCCTGCACCGCATGGTGAGTTTTTTGCGTGGCTCGAGGGACAGTGGCACGACCACGGCCCGCAATCCTGGGCGGTGCTGGATATCGCGTTGCAAGGCCAGGCTTTTGAAGCCTGGCTGAGGCGCTTGCTGCAGTCCAGTGAGGTCACGCCTGCGGATGGGGCTGAGTGGCAGCAGGAAATGCATGAGGTGCTCAAGCGCATGCACATCGAGCGCCTCATGGAAATGCAAGCGCAAGCGATTGCGGACGCCGAGCACGACCCCAAAGCACTCGAGCGTTGGCGTCAGTTGGGCGCCCAGCTGAAGTTGCTGCAAGCCTGAGCGTGAACGGCCGTTTTTAGCCCATGAGTGGTTGAATTCGCGTTTTATGCTGATTTTGTCTACGACAAAAAAACAAATCTCACCCCATTCAGAACGCTCATTTGTCACGCGGCTGCATTTGCACCGCTCTGTTGGGGTTGCATACAGACCGCGCTAACATTTCAACGTGTACCACCAATTAACCCAACGTTAACTTATGGACAGACGCATCAAACTCCGCCACTTGGAGTGTTTGGTACATGCAAGCCAGCACCGGTTCTTGAACGAGGTTGCTCAAGCGTTGCACGTCACGCCGGCCGCTGTATCCAAAACCTTGGCAGAACTCGAGCACATCGTCGGCCACCCCCTGGTCTCTCGCAGCCGAACGGGGCTATCACTGACTGCCGAAGGCGAAGCGATGGTGCGGCAAGTGGGCAGCGGCCTGAGCACCATCGAACGCGCCCTCAACGCGAACCACCGGGACGTGTTTGCCCCCGACATCAGGCTGCGGGTGGGCGTTCTGCCAACGGTCGCCGCCCGGTTCATGACCCCTGCCATCAATGCCCTGTTGTCCTCGTACCCCAACGGCGTTCACATCTCGCTATCCACAGAGCACAACCGGCCGCTGCTGGAGGCGACTGCGAAGGGTCAATTTGACCTCGCCATTGCGCGCCAGGGCGACGCAAACTTGATGCGTGGGTTGGTGTTCCGGCCCCTCTATGCGGAGCCGCTCGTCTTGGTGGCACGCAACGGACACCCCCTCTTTCAATGGGCTGAACACGCCGAACGCATCGCCGCCATGGCGGACTTCCCGCTCTTGTTGCCACCGCCCGCGACCAGCATTCACACCACTGCCCGCGCAGTGCTCCAAGACATGGCGGCACCCGAACCGAGAACCTTGATTGAAACCGTCTCGAACACCTTTGGTCGGAACTTTGTGAGCAACACCGACAGCCTCTGGTTGATCTCACGCGGCGTGGTCGAAGACCACTTGTCCGTGGGGTCAATGCGCACGGTGGTCGATACGCCCAACCGCTCGGCCGAGGACGTGGGGTTGATTTGGCAGGCGGAGCGACCGCTGGATGAAGTCACCGAGCGGGTTTGCGCCATATTGATCGAGCAAACGCAACACTTGCGATCGCCGTGAGGCGCTGATCCCAGCGGCCGTGCGGTCCTTCTGACTTGGGTGCGCTTTGATTAACTAAATTTCAATTAATTGAATGCCAGTTGATTCAGATATTTTTCCGCAATAAATCATATATTTATCAGCACTCCAAGACGCCCCATCAGCCTGTCCCGAGCACTCACCCTGTGTCGGGTCAGGGTAAATCCTATGTCTTGGACAAAATATTTGTCGAATACTTCGCACTCCCGGGTCATGTCGACTCACTATTTTGAGGACCACATCATGGATTTGAAGTCACGTCGCGGCCTGCTCAAGGCAGGCGCTGTGGGCGCTCTGGCAGCCCCTTTCATCGGCAATGCAGAAGCAGCAGCCGGCCAAACTTGGAAAGTGCAATCCACATGGGACGCCGGCACCACCGGCTACCGCTTGTTTGAAGCCTGGTGTAACGACTTCAAAGAAAAGTCTGGTGGCGAATTGACCATCAAGCCCTTCCCCGCAAAATCCGTCGCCGCAGACAACAACGCCCTGTTCGAAGCTGTGAAGTCCGGCGTGCTGCAAGGCATGAACCCCTGGACCCTCTACTGGGCTGGCAAGATC
>JALQVJ010000092.1 GCA_023260355.1 Burkholderiaceae bacterium
ACCGGCTTTGGCCAAGACCGGCGGGAACCAAACCAAGGCTTTGCTGCCAATCAAGATGCCGGGCAAAGAGCCCAGCAACAGCCAGCCCAGCAAATGCCAGTCCACCGAGCCCATGGATGCATGGCCGAGACCGGCCAGCAAAGTCAGGGGCACGGCGTATGCCAAATCAGCGGCCACCACGCGGCGCGCTGAGAGATAGGGGAACAGCAAGGCGATCGCAGAGACGCCGATAGCACCCGCGCCGACGGACGTGATGGAGACGAGCACGCCAATCACCGCGCCAAACGCGATGGGGCGTGCAATGTGGAGCCACCCGCGGCGTGAGTGGATCTCAGGGCCGTCTAAGCTGACCTCGCCATGGGATGAGACGGTCCGAGCGCGCCAGACCTTGAACAGGGTGGCCAGTGCCGTCAGCACCAGCGCCAGGCCCAGCAGGGTGGTGATGGTCTGGGCTACATATGGGCTGGCGGGCCCAAGTCGCGAGATGCACCACAGGGTCACGGCCGCGGCCGGCAGACTGCCAAGGCTGAGCAAACCAACCTCGCGCCATGGCGTCACGCGCTGGCGCGCCAACGTGACGCTGCCCACCGATTTGGTCACTGCGGCAAACAACAAGTCAGTGCCCACGGCAATATGCGCAGGCACGTGAAAGACGCCGAGCAGGATTGGCGTCATGAGTGAGCCGCCGCCGACACCCGTCAATCCAACGACGGCGCCAACCCCGAATCCCACCAGCGTTAACCAAAGTTCGTTCATAAGGCCGCGACTGTAGGCCGAGGCCTTTATTTCACAAACGACTTTGTTTTTATTTCTTTATATTCAAATCAAAATATAAAGCCCAAGCTGCGGCGGCAACGGTGGCCTGAGCCCCACGCGGCTTTGAACGCGGGGCACTTGTCGCACAATGCGGGCATCCGTTCATTTCGAGTGACTCAGTCGATCCGCAGGAATCCAAGCCATGAAACGCCAAGAATTTCGTTATTTCCAGACGCTCAAAGTGCGCTGGGCAGAAGTCGATATGCAAAAAATCGTCTTCAACGCCCACTACCTGATGTATCTGGACACCGCGATCGGTGGTTACTGGCAGGCACTGGCGATGCCCTACAGCGACGCCATGACACTGCTGGATGGCGATATTTTCGTGAAGAAGGCGAGCATCGAATTCAACGCCTCCGCTGAACTCGACGACCGTTTGGACGTGGGTTTGCGCTGCGAGCGTGTGGGTACGTCGAGCATGCTGTTCCAAGGCGCTATCTTTCGAGGTGACGAATGTTTGGTCGTTGGCGAGTTGATTTACGTGTTCGCCAACCCTGAGACCAAAACCAGCAAGCCCGTGCCGGAGCGACTGCGCCAGGCCTTGACCGACTACGAGGCCGGCAACCCCACCACGCACCTGCAGACCGGCGATTGGACCACTCTGCAAGGGGCAGCAAGCCACGTGCGCACCGAGGTCTTTGTGCAAGAGCAAGGCATCTCGCGCGAAGAGGAGTGGGATCAGATGGATGCGTTTTCGACGCATGCCGTGGTGACCAACTTCCTAGATATGCCTGTGG
>JALQVJ010000185.1 GCA_023260355.1 Burkholderiaceae bacterium
CAGCCGCCGCCATTGCAGCGGGGCAAGAGGTTTTTGCCAACGGGCAGGCAGTCGGCGTGGTCGTCAATGCCGCCTCCTCGCCTGATGGCGGATATGCGGGGCTGGTCAGTATCCACGTCGGCGAGTCTGAGGGCCAAACCCTGCACATCGGCGGCGCAGACGGTCCGCAAGCAGAGCGCCTGGGCTTGCCCTACGCCCTGCTCACTGACATTTGAAGCCCCGCCTGTGTGCCTGATCAGCTTTGCCATCCGACCCAGCGATCGCGTGCAATGGGTGGTGGCCGCCAACCGCGATGAGTCATACAGTCGCCCAACCCAAGCCCTGAGCGAATGGCGCTCGGCGGTAGGCGTGCGTGTGGTGGGCGGGCGCGACCTCAAAGATGGCGGGGTCTGGATGGCTGAACAGCCCGACACCGGGCGCGTGGCTTTTTTAACCAACGTGCGGCGAGGCGGCCCTGAGTCGGGGATCAAAAGCAGAGGGGAGCTGGCACTGGCCTGGCTGCACGGCGGAGACCTCGCGGCATGGACCGCCGATCATGACGCGTCGCACTATGCTGGTTGCAATCTCGTTTTGGGCGATCCCGATCGAGGCCAATGGTGGTGGCTGACCAACCGAGACGCGCAGCAAAATGAGTTGTCACAATGGCTCCAAAAGCCTTTGGCTGCCGGCGTGTACGGACTGTCAAACGCAAGTTTGGATACGCCTTGGCCCAAAACCCAGCGACTGAAATTGGCGCTCAGCACCGCGTTGGAGCCACTCCTCAATGGTTTGTCTGGTCTTGCAGAGTTCGACACCCAGATGTTGACCGCGTTGAACGACCGCTCGGTGCCGCCTGAAGCCTCGTGGCCGAAGACCCATATTCCGCGCGAAGCAGAGGCAGCGCTGGCGCCCGTCTTTGTGCATTGGCCTGCACACGACTATGGCACCCGCACCGCCACGGTGATTGCCAAGCTCGCCGGTGCGCCCTCGGCGCATTGGATTGAAAGATCCTTTGATGCCCGAGGCTCGTTGAGCGCCACGCACCTGTATCCGCCCGATTGGATGTCGCGCAGCGCAGGTGGGGCTGGCGTTTGAGTCTCAGCGCAGGTTCAAACCCATGATGACGTGGGGAATGCCCACTTCGTCGAATGGCTCACCCTCGACGGTGAAGCCCATGCGTTGGTAGAAGCCCTCTGCGCTGCGCTGCGCATGCAAGACCACGCGCGCATCGCCCCGTTCGCGGGCAATATCGACCAAGGCGCGCAGCACCTGGGCGCCCAGATTGGCGCCCCTCACTGGCCGGATCACCGCCATGCGGCCAATCTTGGATACGCCGTCTTCGGCCGGCAACAATCGCCCGGTTGCCACAGGCATATCTAGAAAGTTGGTCACCACGGCATGCGTTGAAAACGCATCCATCTGATCCCACTCCTCTTCGCGCGAGATGCCTTGCTCTTGCACAAAGACCTCGG
>JALQVJ010000075.1 GCA_023260355.1 Burkholderiaceae bacterium
GCTAGAGATAAAAATAATTTAGACTTAAGAACCTCTGAAGCTCGTGTAGGCCGAGAGAGCGATGCAACTTATGTAGTCATAAAGCCTGGCCCTAAGCGTGACTTTACTCTGTACTCTTCTGGTGCAGCTGGCGCTTTTGTAGTAGCAGGCCTCGAAGTGCAAACAGGACAGGTGAACGAGCGAGCCCCAGTAACGCCCATAGGCGACTCGCTTGTCATCCGAAAGCCCAACCAGGCTCGCGGCAATAGGCCCATGTTCTTCAGTCTCGGCGATGAACATCACCCAGTTATCTGGCATGGATCCAGCCATTTGCGCAAAGAAAGCGGGTGTCAGGTAGGGTGCGTTGCCGTGTTCCCAATACGTGGTTTCGTAGCAGCGGTAAAAAAACGCCCAATCCTCAGCGCCCAAATCGGCCCCTGTTTTGGCTTGAAAACGGACGCCAGCCTCACTTACCTTGCGGCGCTCGGCGCGAACCTTTTTGCGCTTGTCTTGTTTCAGGCTGCCCAAAAAGTCGTCAAACGTTGACCAGCCGTGGTGATGCCAATGGAATTGAACGCCCAGGCGGGTCGACCATCCGGCGGCGCGGGTGACTTCAGACTCGGCATCACTTAAAAATAAGCCGTGAACGCTAGAGCAAGCGTTCTCCTGTGCCCAGTGTTCAATTGCCATCACCAAAGCCCGGCGCGCGTCGGGATCTCTGGCCAATAAGCGTTGCCCGGGGACTGGAGTGAAGGGGACGGCGATGACGGCCTTGGGGTAGTAGGGCAGGCCGTGCGCCTCGTAGGCTCTGGCCCAGGACCAGTCGAAAACATATTCGCCTCGCGAGTGATCCTTGAGGTAAAGCGGGGCGGCAGCGCAAAGCTGGTCTTGATCCCACAGAGTGATCCATTGCGCGTACCAGCCGGTCTCCATGCAGGCACTTTTGCTGCTTTGCAATGCGAGCAAATAGTCGTATTTCAAAAACGGTGGAATGGTCTCGTCACCGGCATGGCTGTTTTGGAGCAAAGTCGCCCAAGCACCTGGCGAGAGAGTGCCGATGTCGCTCACGACTCGGGTGACATAATTCGCAGCATGGGTGTCCGCAAGCATTGGATTTGTTGGCGAGGTCACATTGAGTACCGATTGGATTTAGGCAATAAAAAATGCTGAAAGTTGCTGTTATACAGACCAATTTTGTCGTGGGTGATTTGATGGGGAACGCCCAGAAGATCGTCCACGCAGCGCGTCAGGCCCACCAAGAGGGCGCGCAAATGGTGGTGACCCCCGAGTTGGCGCTCACCGGGTATGCCGCAGAAGATCTGTATCACCGGCCCGGATTTTTGCGTGATTGCCAGGCCGCCATGGCAGTCATCACGCAAGCCACCACCGAGTGGAAGGGCATGCACTTGGTCGTTGGCTTTCCCAAAGCGTTACAAGGCAGCGGCCGAAGCCGCAATATCTTGGAGCCGGCAGCAGCGAATTCAGCGGCCGTGCTGAGCGAAGGTCGCGTGGTCACAGAGTACGACAAGTGGTCGCTGCCCAACTATCAAGTATTTGATGAGCGTCGCTATTTCAAAGCGGGCACGCATCCTTGCGTTTTCAATGTGGCAGGGGTTGCGGTAGGCCTTTTGATTTGTGAGGACGCGTGGGTCAATGGCCCCGCTGAAGCGGCTGCGGCGGCGGGTGCTGAAGTTATGGTGGTTTTGAACGCGTCGCCTTTCCATTCCGGCAAGAGCGCCGAGCGCGAAGAAGTGATGTCGCAGCGCGTGCGCCGCACTGGTGTGCCGCTTCTCTATGCGCACTTGGTGGGTGGACAAGACGAGGTGGTTTTTGAGGGGCGAAGTTTCGCGATGAACGGACGAGGACAGACGCAGGTCAGGGCACCCGCGTTCCAAGAGGCCCTGCCTATTTGGACCTTGGACGCCGGGGAGTGGCACGGAGAACAAGCGGCTCTGGGAGATCCCATGAGCGATTTGTGGCACGCCTTGGTGACAGGGACCCGAGATTACGTGGTCAAAAACGGCTTCCCTGGTGTCGTGCTGGGTCTGTCTGGGGGCATCGACTCAGCGTTGGTGCTAGCGATTGCGGTGGATGCGTTGGGCGCCGATAAGGTCAGGACAGTCATGATGCCATCGCCATATACCGCCGATATCTCTTGGATCGATGCACGGGAAATGGCCTCGCGCCTTGGCGTTCGCTATGACGAGATCGATATTCGCCCCCACTTTGAGGCATTCAAGTCGAGCTTGGCTCGTGACTTTCAGGGTCTAGCTGAGGACACGACTGAGGAAAATTTGCAGGCTCGGATTCGTGGCACGTTATTGATGGCGATCAGCAACAAGCATGGCTCGTTGGTGCTCACCACAGGCAACAAGAGCGAGATGGCGACGGGCTACTGCACCCTGTATGGTGACATGGCAGGCGGTTTCGCAGTCATCAAAGACGTGGTCAAAACCAAGGTCTTCGAGCTGGCCCGATGGCGCAATCAGCACGACCCGTTTGTCATGGGACTGAACCCCATTCCAGAGCGCATCATCACGCGCCCGCCAAGCGCTGAGTTGCGAGCTGGTCAGACCGATCAAGACAGTTTGCCTGAGTACGCGATCTTGGACGCCATCATTCAGCAGTACATGGAAGAGGACAGCAGCCCAGCAGAGATTGTTGCTGCAGGATATGGCGTTGCGGACGTGGATCAAGTGGTGCGATTGATTCGCATCAACGAGTACAAACGGCGGCAAGCGCCCATTGGCGTGCGCGTCACGCACCGCAGTTTTGGCAAAGACTGGCGGTACCCGATCACCAACCGATATCGCCCCGTGACCTGATGTTGGGCATAATGCAGGCGTTACAAATATGGAGGATGGCCCGTGCAACAAATCACCGCAGTGATCAAACCGTTTAAGTTGGAAGAGGTTCGTGAAGCACTTGCTGAGCAGGGCGTCACAGGCCTGACTGTGACCGAGGTCAAAGGCTTTGGTCGCCAAAAAGGTCACACCGAGCTGTATCGCGGCGCGGAATACGTGGTCGATTTTTTGCCCAAGGTGAAGATCGAAGTCGTGGTCAACAGCGATGACGTGGAACGCTGTGTGGAGGCCATCGTGAATGCGGCTCGCACTGGCAAAATTGGTGACGGCAAGATCTTCGTGACTCCCGTGACACGGGTTGTGCGCATTCGCACAGGTGAAGAGGACAACAACGCGATTTGATCCTGTGCCTCGGCGCCCACAAAAAAAGCCCGGTCCACGCCGGGCTTTTTCACTGGCGGGACTCAAATCGCTTGAGTATCGATGCCCGCCTGCGTGGCGGAGCACTGATCTCTCAATGTTTGCAGCAATGCGTCGGCCGTTGAGCCCACTGTGATCAAGTCCATCTGCCAATCCGAGACGAAATCGACTGCCACGGTCTGCTGCATGAAAGAGAGCAAGCCATCGTAGTAGCCGTCGCAGTTCAACAATCCAATGGGTTTTCGGTGATAACCGAGCTGCTTCCAAGTCCAGACCTCGAAGAACTCTTCGAACGTGCCAATACCGCCTGGAATAGCCAGGAACATGTCGGCACGCTCGGCCATCAGGGCCTTGCGCTCGTGCATGTTTTTGACAACATGCAGCTCATCGCAGGTCTCGTTGGCCAGCTCTTTGCGCACCAGCGCCTCAGGGATGACGCCCACGACACGACCGCCGTGGCTCTGCGTCGCGTGCGCCACTTGCCCCATCAACCCGGCATTGCCGCCACCATAGACCAATTGGCCCTGACGCTCGCCGATCCAACGGCCGACGTCGATCGCAACGCTTTGAAATTGCGCGTCTTTGCTCATGCGTGAGCCGCAATACACGGCAACAGAAAAAGCTGGATTCACCACCACCCCCACTTGCTGGCAATCGCGCCAATCCAGGTGCCGCCACACCACAGCATGGCCAGGAAAACAGCTGCGCTGCCAGTGTCCTTGGCGCGTTTGGCCAGCGAGTGCCACTCCAACGTGAACATGTCGACCGCCGCTTCAATCGCCGTGTTGAGCAACTCGGCTGCCAACACCACGATCACCGTGCCTGCGAGCAGCGATATTTCCCCCCAAGTGTCGCCCAGCCAGAAAGAGACCGGCAACATCAAGCTGGCCAGCCAGACCTCAAGGCGAAAAGCTGGCTCCGTATACCCGGCCCGAATCCCAGCAGCAGAGTGCTTGAGCGCCCACCACAGGCGCGAGCTGCCTGTGCGCTTCATGTGCTTGCGGTGGTCTTCCATTGGACTCACTTCTTTTTAGGTGGTGTGCTGATCAGTTGCGTGCCTGCCCACACGTCGTGCCAAAACTGGGTCTTCGACTGAAATCGCGCCAATATGGCCCAAATGGGGATCCAGCCCAACAACAACACAGCGGTGCTTTTGGCATCGAGTTGCAAGCCCCAGCCGGCCACCAAAGGAGGAATAAACCAAACCCATGCCAAACAATATCTGGCAATGGCGCGAGGCCAACTCAGTTGTCCTCCGCCTTGAGGCTGCAGCTTGATGTGCCACGTTTTCATCGGCAAGGTTTGCCCAGAACGGCGCCACTGCCAAGTGAAATAAGCGCCCAACACGGCGAATAGCAAAATCTGCTGCGCAAGGCGGTTATCCAGCGCGTGTCGCGTTTGGGTCAAGGCCGAAAATGCGTAGTCGACGATGAATACGACGCCGAACAGCAGAACACCTTCGTAAAGCCAGCAAGCGAGGCGGCGTTTGATGGAGGGGATCGGGGTGTTTTCCATAGCGGCGAATTGTCGCATCTGGGCATCATTCGATCTGGCGTTGCCAAGATTTTTTGAAAAATCCCGGACAAACGCGGGAACCCCTGCATCTTCCTGCCATAATCCGCAGTTGCATTTTTATCGGCAAACGGGTCTTGATCGCGTGCTTTATGAAGGCGCCCATGGTCAAGATGCCAAAGTCCTGCAACTGCTCCCAAAAGGAACAGGGAAGGGCACCCACGGTTTTTCGTTAGAGAAATTCTCGGAAGGTTTCACATGAACATCGACCCTGCAGCACACGACTCTGCTGCCAAGGCCAACGCGGCCAGCCAAGCTCCTGAACTCATGGGTTCAGAGATTCTCGTCAAGTCACTCCAAGCTGAAAACGTCAAGTACCTCTGGGGCTATCCCGGCGGCGCTGTGCTTTACATCTACGACGCGCTTTACAAGCAAGACACCATTCAACACGTGCTTGTTCGCCACGAACAAGCTGCTGTGCACGCTGCGGACGGGTATGCCCGAGCCACCGGTGATGTGGGTGTGGCGCTGGTGACTTCCGGTCCAGGTTTGACCAATGCAGTCACTGGCATTGCGACGGCGTACATGGACAGCATCCCAATGGTGATCATTTCGGGCCAGGTGCCCACGGCCGCCATTGGATTGGACGCGTTTCAAGAGTGCGATACCGTTGGTATCACCCGCCCCATTGTCAAACACAACTTCTTGGTCAAGGATGTCAAAGACTTGGCTGTGACCATGAAGAAGGCATTCCACATTGCCCGCACTGGCCGCCCCGGCCCTGTGGTGGTGGACGTGCCCAAAGACGTGTCTTTCAACCGCACTGCTTTCGAAGGCTACCCAGCTGAAGTCAGCATGCGCAGCTACAACCCTGTGCGCAAAGGCCATGCCGGCCAGATCCGCAAGGCCTTGCAACTGCTGCTCACAGCCAAGCGTCCGTATATCTACACAGGCGGTGGCGTTATTTTGGGCAAGGCGGTTGACCAGTTGCGTGAATTGGTGGATTTGCTGAACTACCCCGTGACCAACACCCTGATGGGGTTGGGTGCGTTCCCCTCAACGGATCGCCGCTTCTTGGGCATGCTCGGCATGCACGGTACTCTGGAAGCCAACCATGCCATGCAAGAGTGCGATGTGTTGCTGGCGATCGGCGCGCGCTTTGACGACCGTGTGATTGGAAACCCCAAGCACTTTGCCCAAAACGATCGCAAAATTATCCACATCGATATCGACCCGAGCAGCATTTCAAAGCGCGTGAAGGTTGATGTCCCTATTGTTGGCGACGTCAAAGACGTGCTCCAGGAAATCAACGCCATGCTGCGTGAGACGCCTGCGCGCATGGACCCCGCAGACTTGAAGTCTTGGTGGGACAACATCGAAGGCTGGCGCAGCCGTGACTGCCTGCAGTTTGACCGCAACAACAAAGATGTGATCAAGCCGCAGAGCGTGATCGAGACGCTCTGGAACATGACCAAAAACGACGATGTCTACATCACGTCGGACGTCGGTCAGCACCAGATGTGGGCTGCACAGTACTACCGCTTTGATCAGCCCAACCGCTGGATCAACTCAGGTGGCCTTGGGACCATGGGTGTGGGTATTCCTTACGCCATGGGGATCAAGCTGGCCAAACCCGAAAGCGAAGTGTTCTGTGTCACGGGTGAAGGTTCTGTGCAAATGTGCATTCAGGAACTCTCCACCTGCTTGCAATACAACACGCCGATCAAGATCCTGTCATTGAACAACCGTTATTTGGGCATGGTGCGCCAGTGGCAAGAGATCGAATACTCGGGCCGCTACAGCCATAGCTACATGGACGCACTGCCCAATTTCGTGAAGTTGGCTGAGTCCTACGGGCATGTGGGTTTGCTGATTGAGCGGCCCCAGGATGTCGAGGGAGCGTTGCTAGAGGCCCGCAAGCTCAAGGACCGCACTGTGTTCATCGACTTCCGCACCGACCCCACGGAGAACGTGTTCCCCATGGTTCAGGCGGGGCGTGGCATCACTGAGATGCTGCTCGGGAGCGAAGACCTCTGATTGACTTTCGGTGAAGTGCCTGCGGCGTGCCAGCGCATGCCGCTCCACTTCTCCGCACTATCGCTGTTCGACACCACGGCTTACCGGCCCTGGTCGAGGGACACGAAAAGGAAAAAATATGCGACACATTATTGCTGTACTGCTCGAAAACGAGCCTGGCGCGTTGTCCCGAGTGGTGGGTCTGTTTTCAGCCCGTGGGTACAACATCGAAAGCTTATCGGTCGCGCCAACCGAAGACCCAAGCTTGTCCCGCATGACGATTCAAACCACTGGGTCTGAGGATGTCATCGAACAGATCACGAAGCACTTGAACCGCTTGATTGAGGTGGTGAAGGTCGTCGATTTGAGCGAAGGAGCCTACACCGAGCGCGAACTCATGCTGGTCAAGGTTCGCGCGGTCGGCAAGGAGCGCGAAGAAATCAAGCGAACCGCTGATATATTCCGCGGGCGCATCATCGACGTGACCGAGCGCAGTTATACCGTGGAGGTCACAGGCGATGAGGCCAAAAACGATGCCTTCTTGGAGGCGCTGGATCGATCGGCTATTTTGGAAACCGTGCGCACCGGTGCCTGTGGCATCGGTCGAGGTGAGAGAATACTGCGCGCTTAATCACACAGATCAACAGCGGGCTGCTGCGTCAGACACATCAGCAGCCTGCACCAACGACTTCAACTGAAAGGAACGACATGCAAGTTTTTTACGATAAGGATTGTGACCTCAGCCTGATCAAAGGCAAGACCGTTGCGATCATTGGTTACGGTAGCCAGGGCCACGCACATGCTCAAAACCTGAACGATAGCGGTGTGAAAGTGGTCGTGGGCCTGCGCAAAGGCGGCGCTTCATGGTCCAAAGCCGAAGGCGCCGGCCTGAAGGTCATGGAAGTCGAGGCTGCTGCTGCCGCCGCTGACGTGGTGATGATTCTGCTGCCCGACGAAAATATCGCGGATGTTTACAACCAGCAGATCGCCCCCAACATGAAGGCGGGCGCCTCTTTGGCATTCGCGCACGGCTTCAACGTGCACTACAACCAAGTCGTGCCCCGTGCGGACGTTGACGTGTGGATGGTTGCGCCCAAGGCACCAGGCCACACGGTTCGCAACACCTACACCCAAGGCGGCGGCGTGCCCCACCTCGTGGCCATCTATCAAGACGTGTCCGGCAAGGCCCGTGACCTCGCCTTGTCTTACGCCATGGCCAATGGCGGCGGCAAAGCCGGCATCATTGAAACCACTTTCAAAGAAGAAACCGAAACCGACTTGTTCGG
>JALQVJ010000286.1 GCA_023260355.1 Burkholderiaceae bacterium
GGTTGCTCAAAGCCCGCCACGGTCGTGTCGGAGTCTTGGACCGCAGGGTTCTTTTTGAACACACGACCAAGCTCGAACACCCGCACGCGTGACGCCTTTCGGTCCAAGTTGAAGCCCAAGACCTCCATCAACGAACCCAACAAACTGGAACGCATCACGCTCAGTTGGCTGGCAATCGGATTCAGCAACTTGATGGGATCTGCATTGCCCGCCAAGTCCTGCTCCCATTTGGGCTGTACGAAACTGAAATTGATTGTCTCTTGGTAGCCCAAACTGGCCAAAGTCCGGCGGACTTCAAACGCACCTCGGCGATTTTCCAAGCGCAGCTTTGGCGTGATGGGGGCAACAGGCGGCGTGTTGGGCAACGCGTCGTAGCCAACCATGCGCGCCACTTCTTCAATCAAGTCCTCTTCGATGTTGATGTCGAAGCGGTGTGGACCTGGCGTCACATGCAACACATCGCCATCTGCTTGCACCTGCATGCCCAAGCGCGTGAATGCATCAACGCACTGGGCTTGGTCAATGGGCATACCAATCACCTTGGCCGCACGGCTCATGCGCAGCGCCACGGGCTTCGCTTCGGGAAGCTGAAGCGTCTGGTCATCGATCGGACCAGGCTGACCACCGCAAATTTGAATCACCAACTCGGTGATGCGCTCCACGTGCTCGACTGTCAAACTCGGATCGACACCGCGCTCGAAACGGTGGCCCGCATCAGTAGAGAAGTTATAGCGGCGCGAACGACCAGCAATTGCCCCCGGCCACCAGAATGCAGCCTCAATGAATACATTTGTGGTGTCGTCACTCACAGCGGTCGCCTCGCCACCCATGATGCCGGCAAGCGATTCGACTGCGTGTTCATCAGCGATGACACCCACTTGGTCGTCCAATTCAATGGTCGCACCATTCAGCAGCTCGAGCGTTTCCCCGGCACGGCCCCAGCGCACCTGCAAGCCGCCGTGGATCTTATCCAAGTCAAATATATGTGAAGGGCGACCCAACTCGAACATCACGTAATTCGAGATATCGACCAGAGGTGATACCGAACGCTGACCGCAGCGCGCCAGTTTGGACACCATCCATGCAGGCGTCTTGACCTTGGGATTGACGCCACGCACCACACGACCACTGAAGCGACCGCACAAATCTGCGGCCTGCACAGAGACCGCCAAGCGGTCTTGGACTTGCGGCGTCACAGATTGAATCTGGGGCTCGATCAAAGGTGCACCCGTGAGCGCACTCAGCTCGCGCGCGACGCCGAAGACACTGAGACAATGCGCCAAGTTGGGCGTGAGTTTGAGTTCAAAAATCGTGTCGTCAAGATTCAAAAACTCGCGGATGTTTTGTCCGATGGGCGCATCGGCCGGCAGCTCTAATAGGCCGCTGTGGTCGGCATCAATGCCAAGCTCTTTGCCTGAGCACAGCATGCCAAAACTCTCCACGCCACGCAGCTTGCCGATCTTGATCGCAAACGGTTGACCATTCGCCTCTGGCGGCGGCAGCTCCGCACCGACAGTGGCACACGGCACACGGATACCGACGCGCGCATTGGGCGCGCCGCAGACGATATTCAACGGCGCCTCGGCGCCAACGTTCACCTGACAAACACGCAGTCGATCCGCATTGGGATGCTGCTCAGCGGCAATGATTTCGCCAATCACAACCCCATGGAAAGCGGGGGCAACAGGGCGCATGGACTCGACCTCGAGCCCAGCCATCGTCAGGGTATCGGCCAACGCTTGGGTATTGAGAGGGGGGTTGCAAAATTCACGCAACCAAGATTCTGGGAACAACATAGTCGGGGTTCTTTCTCAGATGAACAGGGGTTGGTGGTGCTCAGTTGAATTGCTGCAAAAAGCGCAAATCACCATCAAAGAACAACCTCAAATCACCGATGTCGTAACGCAACATGGTCAACCGATCAGGGCCCATCCCAAAAGCGAAGCCGATGTAGCGCTCGGGATCTAAGCCCATGTTGCGCACCACATTGGGGTGCACCTGGCCCGAGCCTGCGACTTCCAGCCAACGCCCAGCCAATGGGCCTGATGGAAACTGGATATCAATCTCAGCACTGGGCTCCGTGAATGGGAAGAAGCTCGGACGGAATCGCAAAACCAAATCATCGTTCTCAAAGAATGTTTGGCAAAAGCGCGTGAAGACGTTGCGCAAATCCTTGAAGGACACGTTCTCACCAATCCACAAGCCCTCACATTGGTGAAACATGGGGGAATGGGTGGCATCGCTATCCACGCGATATGTGCGGCCTGGGGCGATCACGCGAATTTCAGGCATGCCTTTCCCAGCTTCTATATCTGTTTGGTAGCGCTTGACGTGCTGCACCGCGTGGCGAATCTGCATCGGGCTGGTGTGTGTTCTGAGCAGGTTTGGGGCGTCTTGTTGACCACCCTCCACATAAAAAGTGTCGTGCATCGACCGCGCTGGGTGATCCGCTGGTGTGTTCAGTGCAGTGAAATTGAACCAATCGGTTTCAATCTCAGGGCCATCGGCCACGTCAAATCCCATCGAGCCAAAAATGGACTCGATGCGCTCCAAGGTCAAGCTCACTGGGTGTAAGCCACCTGTGCTTCTGCGCCGTCCAGGCATCGTGACGTCTAACGCTTCAGCAGCCAACTGCTTGGCCAAAGCGGCATCTGCCATGGCTTGGCGGGCATCTTGCAGCAGCCCCTCCACGGCGCGCTTGGTTTCGTTGATGGCTGCGCCTTGGGTCTTCTTTTCTTCAACGCTCAGCGAGCTCAACCCCTTCATCAACTCAGTGATGCGACCGCTTTTGCCTAAAAACAGGGCTTTGGCATCTTCTAATTCGGCAGGGTGTTTGGCTTGCGCAAAAGCTTGGCGCGCTTGCTCGACCAGTTGGCTCAACTCAGACATGGCGGGGGTATCTCGAGGAATTTCAAAAACGAAACAGGGCTAGTGACCATGCAGCCGCTAGCCCTGAGAGTGCGTGATCCCACTGAATCCAGCGGGCGCATACCGTGCATCTTATGCAGCCAGTTTGGCCTTCACTTGATCCACGATGGTGGCGAAAGCCGCCTTATCGTGCACAGCCATGTCGGCCAACACTTTGCGATCGATTTCGATGCTGGCTTTCTTCAG
>JALQVJ010000300.1 GCA_023260355.1 Burkholderiaceae bacterium
AGCGCCGAAGCGCCACCGCTGCTCCAGTGCCGAAGCACTGGCACGCAAATGGGGCCAAGGCCCCATCCGCATGTTTTTGAAACGACTCAATCGCTCAAGTCGTTTCGGCCTCCGCGTCTTTCGATGCCTTGGCTTGCCCACCCGGCTTTTTACGGCCAGGTGCAATCATCATGATCATCTGGCGTCCTTCCATTTTGGGGAAAGACTCGACAGTGATCGTGTCGCCCAAATCGTCGCGAATGCGCTCCAACAGGGCGGCACCTAAATCTTGGTGCGTGATCTCTCGACCACGGAACCGGAGCGTGATTTTGCACTTGTCGCCGTCGTCGATGAACCGACGGATATTGCGCATCTTCACGTTGTAGTCCCCGTCATCGGTGCCAGGGCGGAATTTGATTTCCTTGACCTCGATGACTTTTTGCTTGGCCTTGGCTTCTGCGGCCTTCTTTTGTTCTTGGTACTTGAACTTGCCGTAATCCATCAAGCGGCACACGGGCGGAACGGCAGTGGCTGAAATCTCAACCAAATCCACATCCAACTCACCTGCCAATCGCAAGGCTTCTTGGATGGGTAACACACCCAAAGGTTCGTTATCCGGACCATTGACCCGCACTTCGGGGGCCATGATTTCACGGTTCAACTTGTGTTTGCGCTCTTCTCGACGGCGACGGTCACGAAAATCAGTAGAGATGGTTCAATCCTTCGGCCGGATCACCCGGCAATAAACAAAATGAGGGCTGCGAACAGTTCAGGCCTGCAGGATCAAGATTTGTCAGCAATCGACTTTTGGACCAGATCGGCGAACGCTTGCACCGACATCACTCCCAAATCTTGATTGCCACGGCCTCTGACCGCCACAGTCCCCGCCTCTCGTTCCTTTTCACCGACAACCGCGATGAAAGGCACTTTTTGCAGCGACCAACCGCGTATTTTAGCGGTAATTTTCTCGTTTGCGAGGTCTGCATGCGCTCTAAGCCCTTGATTGCGCAACGTTTTAGCCACATTTTCGCAAGTTTCAGCCTGTGCATCGGTGATATTGAGCACCACAGCTTGGGTCGGTGACAACCAAGTCGGCAGCACGCCGGCATGCTCCTCGATCAAAATACCAATGAACCGCTCCAGACTGCCCACGATAGCGCGGTGCAGCATCACTGGCGTGCGCCGCTGCCCAGTTTCGTCGACATACTCGGCCTCCAGGCGTTGCGGCATGAAGAAATCGACTTGGATCGTGCCGCACTGCCAATGGCGCCCGATCGCATCTTTCAGGGTGTATTCGATCTTGGGGCCATAGAACGCACCCTCGCCGGGGGAAATTTCAAACGCACAACCCGCACGGGTCAAGCTCTCGATCAGCGCGGCCTCCGCCTTGTCCCAGCTCTCATCCGATCCAATGCGCGCTTGCGGCCGCGTGGCAACCTTGTAAATGATATTGGTGAAGCCGAAGTCGGCATAGACCTTTTGCAGCAGCGCGGTGTAGTCCACACATTCTTGGAGAATTTGATCCTCGGTACAGAAAATGTGGCCATCGTCTTGCGTGAAGCCGCGCACCCGCATGATGCCGTGCAGGCCACCGGAGGGCTCATTGCGGTGGCATTGACCAAACTCACCAAAGCGCAAGGGCAGGTCGCGGTAACTCTTGATGCCCTGCTTGAAGATGATGATGTGGCCAGGGCAGTTCATCGGCTTCAAGGCGTAGTCGCGCTTTTCCGACTCGGTGACAAACATGTTCTCGCGGTATTTATCCCAGTGACCGGTTTTCTCCCACAAGCTCTGATCCAGAATTTGCGGGCCTTTTACCTCAAGGTAGCCGTTGTCGCGGTACACGCGGCGCATGTACTGCTCCACCTCCTGCCACAGCACCCAGCCTTGGGGATGCCAGAACACGGTACCGGGGGAATGCTCGTCGATGTGGAACAGGTCGAGTTCA
>JALQVJ010000327.1 GCA_023260355.1 Burkholderiaceae bacterium
TGAGGCTCAAAAAAAAAGCCTGCTGATTCCTCAGATTGAGACCCCAGCCTCCCAACGCTTGGACCAGCCCACGCGTGCAGTTGCAGCGGCTGCTAGCCCCGAGGACCTCCACTCGTTGGAGGCAAACCGACCCAAGGCTGATGGAGTGGACGCAGGTGCAGAGTCAACAGTTCAACCGCTCGCGTCGGCCGAATCACTTGGCCCGCACCCGCTAACAGAGGGGCCTCAATCGGCAGATTCCGAGGCCAGTCGATTGCCTGCTGACGCTGCACCGATGCACTCGCCACCGACCGCAGCTGCTACGCAGCCCAACGGCGATGCAAGGCCTGCGACCAGCGTGCCGCCTTGGGAGGAGCTTCCTGCTACCAAAGAACCGTCTGCGCGTGGCACACAGCCGGACGCGGCCGCGCGTTTGGGTCAAGACCCATCGGCTGAGAGGATTGATTTGACGGTGATCGCGCCATTGGAAGGCTTGGTTCAGCAAGGCTTGCGCGAGACGTCAGAGCGGCTTGACCAGTCAGCGGCGCTCGCCAGCGACCCGCAAATCGAACCCACGGCAGAAGGTGATTTTTGGTTGCAGGTGGTGTCTGAGTTGTTGGACAAGGGTGCCGTCACTGCTCTGGCTCGCGAACTGGCCTTGCAATCGCAATTGGTCGCTGTGGATGAGGCGTCGCGCCCGCACCACTGGTTGTTGCGTGTGGAGCGGGCTTCACTCAATCAGGCAGGAGCCAAAGATAGACTGCTGGCTGCCCTTGCCGAACAGGGGCGGGCAGTTGCACTCTCTGTCGAAATAGGCCGCGTCGTTGACACACCGGGTATGCGGATTCGCGCGGAGCAGGCCAAGCAACTTCGAATGGCCGAGCAAGCGCTCAAGTCAGACCCCATGCTTGAACCTGTTTTCCAGTCGTTTGGGGGCAAAATCATCGAGGGCACTTTGATGCCTCGTTGAACCTGGCGATTCCCGACCCCCATGTTTTTATTTCAATTTCAGTGAATCAAGGAAACCAATATGTTTAACAAAGGACAGCTCGCAGGCCTGATGAAGCAAGCTCAGGCGATGCAGGACAATTTGAAAAAGGCACAGGACGAGTTGGCTCAAATGGAGGTCATTGGCGAGTCTGGCGCAGGCATGGTGAAGGTCACGATGACATGCAAGCACGTGGTCAAGCGGGTTGAAATCGATCCCTCACTCGTCGGAGATGACAAGGACATGTTGGAAGACCTGGTCGCCGCGGCCGTCAATGATGGGGTGCGCAAAGCGGAAGCGACCAGCGAAGCCAAGCTTGGCAAAATCACGGCGGGTATGCCCGGACTACCTGGCGGCATGAAGCTGCCTTTCTGATATGTCTGAAAACCGGGCTTTGCAGGCATTGGTTCAGGCGCTTGGCGTGTTGCCAGGCGTGGGCACCAAGTCTGCATCGCGAATGGCCCATCATTTATTGGGTCACGACAGAGTGGGCGCCTTGCGGTTGTCCCAAGCATTGGCGCATGCCGCTGAGGTGGTTCGCCATTGCAAGCAATGCAACACGCTGAGCGAGACCGAGGTATGTGGTCTTTGTGCGGATGTGCGTCGCAATGCGTCTCGTCTGTGTGTGGTTGAAACCCCTGCAGATCAGGACGCCCTAGAAAAGACCAAAGCCTTTGATGGCTATTACTTCGTGCTGATGGGGCGACTCAGTCCCCTAGACGGGTTGGGCGCGAAAGACATTGGCTTGAAAAAATTGTTCGACCGCGTCTTTGACGAGCATCCTGCTGGGGAGGAATCCGCGAAGAGTTTGGTGGTCAAGGAGCTGATTTTGGCGACCAACTTCACTGCCGAAGGTGAAGCCACGGCGCATGTCATCGCTCAGGCGCTCAAGGGCAGTGGCGTCAAAGTCACGCGGCTGGCTAAGGGCGTGCCTGCAGGCAGCGAACTGGAATATGTCGATTTGAGCTCACTGGCGCACGCGATGGTTGATCGCCGGGAACATTGAGCTTGGCGCCGCTTTGAGAGCCGCAACGCCAAGGCTCACGGCAATTTCAGTTGTTGGCCCACACGGATCACGCTTTTTGTTGTCAACCCGTTGACAGCCAACAGGGCCCTGAGTGACACCCCTTGGCGCCGAGCGATGGAGCTGAGGGTGTCTCCACGCTGCACTCGGATCGTTTGAGCGCCATTGGCAACGGTTGCCGCATCGTTGTTTTTGACCCGCAAGTAGGCGAACAAGCGATCGCCTTTTTTCAAGCGTGTGCCCGGCGTGACTCGGTTCAGCTTGGCCAAGGAACGTGAATTGATGCGGTAGCGCTTGGCGACTTGCGCAACGGTCTCTCCCGGCCTGAATCGCAGCGCTGTTTTTTTATACGAGACCGCGTTGCGCAGGGACAGTTGCCCGGTATCGGCCAGCTTAGCGGATGCGTCTCGATCTAACTTTTCATTGCGCTTGACGAGCAAAACCGATCCCGCGGTGACCAAGCGGCGTTTGGGGATGTCGTTGACGGCTCTCAGTTCTGACTCAGCCATGTCAACCATCTTTGCCAGAGTGGCCGTGTTGGCTGTCTTGGGCACGCGCCAAGCGGTCCAAGATGCCAGTGAGCCCTGGTATTCGTTGAGTGCATTGACAAAAAGCGCTGCGTTTTCCCACGGCAGCAAAATGCGAGGCAAGCCTGCAGCCAATATCACTGGCCGCTTCAGAGAGGGGTTGAGCGCGCGAAACTCTGCTTCGGAAATGTTCGCCAGTTTTGCTGCGAGCGCCACGTCAATGTCGCGTTCGATTTCAACCACGTCAAAGAACGGGTGATTGGGAACTGTGGGTAGAGTGATGCCGTACTTGGATGGGTCAAGCACGATGGCTTTGAACGCCATCAACTGAGGTACGTAGCTGCGGGTCTCGCGCGGCATCTTCAAGTCCATGTAGCCCGTTCCTTTCTTGCGGGCTTGATTGCGACGAATCGCCTTCTTGACGTTGCCTTCCCCCCAGTTGTAGGCCGCAAGCGCCAGGTGCCAGTCACCAAACATGCCGTGCAACTGCTGGAGGTAGTTCAGAGCTGCTTCGGTGGACTCCAGCACGTCCCGACGCTCATCGCGAAACACGTTTTGTTTTAAATCGAAGTGTCGACCTGTCGCAGGCATAAATTGCCACATACCGGCGGCTTTGGCACGGCTGTTGGCCTCTGGATTGAATGCGCTTTCGATGAAGGGCAACAGCGCCAATTCCATCGGCATCTTGCGCTCATCGAGCGCCTGCACGATGTAGTACAGGTATTTCTGTGAGCGCTCAGTCATGCGCGCGATGTACTCGGGCTTTTTGGCAAAGAACGACTCAAATTGCGCTGTTCTTCGCGGATCCACATCCCCCATCGCAAAGCCTGCGCGAATGCGATCCCAAAGGTCTTCAGAGGGTTTTGCCGGCGCAACGGTTGTGCCCCCCAAAGATTCGCTTTGTTTGATGGGTTGCAACACCGTAGACTGCGATGGAGACACTGGCGTTGCTGTTGACTCGGCCTGCAAAGGCCGATCTGGCGCAGCCTCCGAGTCAGCGGCCCTTGGGCGAGCTACACCGATTGAGTCGGGTGGCAGTTGCAGGAACTCAGGTGTCGCACAGCCCCACAAGGACAGCATGAGCAGGCAAGCTGAGAGTGCACGAAAGCAACGTCGAGATCGGTGCATAACCGTCAAAATGAATTTTTCCACTCACGCAACTCAGAGAGCACTGCGGCAGCGTCGGGTAACGGGCGTCCAGCGTGGTGTTGAGCAGATCCGATGACTTCGGGTGCAGAGCAACGCAGAAACGGGTTGATCTTGCATTCGATTTCAATGGTGGATGGCAGCGTCGGCTGTCCAGCCGCGCGAAGCGACTCACAGGCTTGCACGTAGGCCTTCAAATCGGCATTGCCAGGCTCCACAGCTGAGGCAAATTTCAGGTTGGAAAGGGTGTACTCATGGGCGCAGCAAACCAGCGTCTCACTGGGGCAGGCCGCCAGCTTGCTCAATGAGTGGTGCATCTGCTCAGCCGTGCCCTCAAATAGGCGGCCGCATCCACCAGAAAATAACGTGTCTCCGCAAAAGAGAATGGGCTTCATTTGATCGGGGTGTAAAAAATACGCCACGTGACCTGCGGTGTGACCGGGTACATCCAACACACGCACGCGCGTCTCAAAGATCTCGATCTCTTCGCCCTCTGTGAGGCCCGTGTAATTGAAGTTCAACGACTCGTTGGCTGGCCCGTAGATCGCAGCCTTGGGGTACTCTGCGATCAGCCGATTCACACCGCCCGCATGGTCGCCATGGTGGTGAGTGATCAATACCCCTGCGAGATCCAGTTGGTTTGCTGCCAGTGCCTGCAAAACAGGCTCGGCAGCGCCTGGATCCACGACCCAGGCGCTGCCTTGGGTGTGTAACATCCAAATGTAGTTGTCTTGGAAGGCGGGTATGGCAATCAAGTTCATATTTGAAGGCTAACATGTTGAGAAATCGAGTGTCTCACATGCCGAATTGTTGAAAGGAATTGTAAGTTTGGATGCTTGGTGGAAAACCCCTGCAGGGCAAATGACCATTGAATGGGAACAGTCTCAGCTGGATCGGCTGGTTGCCGACCGCTTTGGGTTCCACGCGATTCAACTGGGCTCGCCAGCGATCGATGGTTTGCGCAGCAACCGAATGCCCTACCGCTGGCTCGTGGGCGTCGCGTCAGCGGAGTCGAGCGCGGTCACCGGGACCGAAAGCCACAGGAGCACCCAAGTCTGGGTCGAGGATGATGCCTTGCCATTTGACAGCGATGCCATCGATCTGATGCTGTTGCCGCACACACTGGAATGGAGCAGCGATCCGCATGCTTGTGTTCGAGAGGCGTACCGCGTGTTGCGGGCTGAGGGTGTGCTCGTTGTCGCGGGCTTCAATCAGTGGAGCTGGTGGGGGTTGAGCCAATGGATGCGACATCGCTTGGCCAGACTCGGCCTGCAAAAGTGGGGCATTGGGCACATGTTTTTGCCTGCTGAAGGGGAGTTTTTGAATCCTGCCCGTGTCAAAGATTGGTTGCGTTTGATGGGCATGGAGATCCAAGAGGTCAGGCACGGGATTTATCGCCCAGCTCTGCAGGACCCCAAGTGGATTCAGCGCTGGATGCCCATTGAAAAATGGGGGCAGCGTTGGTGGCGAATATTTGGAGCAGGTTTCGTCATTGTTGCTGTCAAAAAAGTCCCCGCACTTCGCGTGATGTCCAAGCGCGCAAGTCGCCGAACGCGAATGCCAGCCGGTGCGCGAGCCGCGACAACGATGGGGGCATCGAGTGTGGATCGCTCTTACACTCCTTGATTTTGCATGACGCGAAGCCATTGATTTATGAGTGCGATCCAAGTCGAATCCCATGTGACGATTTACACCGATGGTGCGTGCAAGGGGAACCCTGGCCCCGGGGGCTGGGGCGCCTACATGAAGTCTGCAGCGCACGAGAGGGACCTGTTCGGTGGTGAGCCAAACACCACGAACAATCGAATGGAGTTGATGGCTGTGATTCAAGCTTTGGAGGCGCTCAAGCGACCCTGTCGAGTCGACTTGTGGCTCGATAGTCAGTACGTGCGCCAAGGGATCACCGAGTGGATTCACGGATGGAAGGCCAAAGGCTGGCGAACCGCGTCCAAGCAGCCAGTGAAAAACGCCGATCTTTGGCAGAGGCTAGACGCGCTGGTTCACGGTGGACCCCATGAGATCAAGTGGCATTGGGTCAAGGGCCATGCAGGCGACCCGGGGAACGAGAGAGCCGACGCGCTGGCGAACAAAGGCGTTGAGTCGATTGGGCGCTGATGCAGGTGATGCCACGTTTCGTGTCAGCGGCGAACCGGCATGCGTGTCAATCGACGTGATCCTGTCGAATGGGCTTGCCGTGGTTTGGCAGGTCTGTGGGGTGGTTGACGTTCCAGAGCACTTCGTTGGGCTCCAGTAGCAAGATCCGCGTTTGCACGCTGTCGAAAAATGACGTCACCTTGAGTGCATTGGTTCGCAAGCAGGCCTCCAATCTGGGCTTGGTTTTCTGAGAGATCAGTGCCCATACGGGGTGCAGCCTGAGTGGGCCTTCGCCGTCTCGCGTGCCCACGACCACAGCTTCGGCCTGTGGCTCAGACAGGGCCAGTTGGAGCATCCTGACCAGCAAGTTGTTTGCAAAGCGAATGCCGTCACATGGCAGCACCCAAAGCCATGCCTTTTGCGTCGCCAATAGCCCGGCGTGCATGCCTGCCAATGGGCCGCGCCCGCTGTATTCGGGGTGATCCAACAGGGTGTGATCGAAATGCGCGTTGGCTATCGCGATGTTGCTGGGAGAGCAGCTCACCCACACAGTGTCAGGTTGTATCGGTTGCTGCAGGCGGACCCAGGCTTCGGTGTGCCGGATCAAGGGCATCCCCTGCCAGTCCAGCCAGGCCTTGTCAGTTCCCATCCGTCTAGACTGACCGCCCGACAAGATCAATGCATCGACTGCCGGCAGGTCATGCGTTTGTGTGGAGGGTTTAGCCACCGATGTAATGCATCTCGACACGCGGGCCTTGATCAGGCACGCCTTGCGCTCTCAGCAGGGAGTAGCGATCGGTGCGCGCCTGCCAGACGCCCGCGATATGGGCTGCCAAATCTGTCGCGTTCAAACCTGCACGTATCGCGTCCCTCAGGTCGTGTCCAGAAGAGGCAAACAAGCAGGTGTACAAGCGCCCCTCAGTGGAGAGCCTCATGCGATTGCAATCTCCACAAAAGGCCTGCGTCACACTGGAGATCAGACCGATTTCGCCGAGGCTGGGGTCGTGAACCCCTTGCGAATCGGCGTAGCCCCACCTTTGCGCTGTCTCGCCGGGAGATGATGCCGAAAGTGGGACGAGTGGCATCTCAGCATGGATGCGCTCGATGATTTCTTGCGAGGCCATGACCTCATCCATTCGCCAGCCGTTGGTTTGTCCGACATCCATGAACTCAATGAACCGAAGCGCCATGCCTGAGCCGCGGAAATACCTGGCCATCGGCAATATTTCTTGTTCATTCGTCCCTTTTTTGACGACCATGTTGATCTTGATTTGGTCCAGGCCTGCGGCTTGCGCGGCATGGATGCCGTCCAGCACATCTTTGACGGGCACTTTCATGTCGTTCATCGATTGGAAAGTCTCGTCGTCCAAAGCGTCGAGGCTCACAGTCACGCGTCTCAAGCCGGCTTGTTTGAGGGCTACAGCCTTCTTGGCGAGAAGGGTGGCGTTGGTGGTCAGCGTGATATCGAGGGGGTGACCATCGGTCGTGCGAAGCTGTGCCAGCTGGGCGATGAGGACCTCCAAGTTCTTGCGCAACAGGGGCTCGCCGCCTGTGATGCGAATCTTTCTCACGCCCAGCAATGCAGTTCAACCGGAAAGGAAAGATGAAAAAGTCGCTCAAACATGTTCGTAATACCATGCAGGCATGCGAACATGCGCACAGCTCGAACATACGAACATACGAATAGCTCGAACA
>JALQVJ010000344.1 GCA_023260355.1 Burkholderiaceae bacterium
CCACAGCGGCTTGAAGTTTTTGGCGGCTGTGAACGGTGCTTGCGCAGGCGGTGGTTACGAGTTGGCATTGGCGTGTGATGAAATCATTTTGGTGGATGACCGCTCGAGCGCGGTGAGCTTGCCCGAAGTGCCTTTGCTCGGCGTGTTACCCGGTACTGGCGGTTTGACCCGCGTGACCGACAAGCGCAAAGTGCGCCATGACTTGGCCGACATTTTCTGTACGTCGAACGAGGGCGTGCGCGGCCAACGTGCTGTGGACTGGAAGTTTGTCGATGCCATCGCCAAGCCGGCTGCATTTGCAGACAAGGTTGCCGAGCACGCCAAGAAATTGGCGGCTACCAGCCAGCGTGACGCCAACGCCATTGGCGTGGCGTTGACCCCTTTGAATCGCACCTTCAACGAGGACGGCGTCAGCTACACACACGTTGAAGTCAGCATTGACCGCGCCAAGCGCATCGCGACCTTCACGGTCAAAGCACCCACAGCGGCAGTGGCCAAAGATGCGGTGGACGCTGTTCAGTTGGGCGCTCAGTTTTATCCTCTGCAAATGGCTCGCGAACTGGACGATGCAATATTGCACATGCGCACCAATGAGACCGATATCGGTTTATGGGTGCTGAAGACCAGTGGTGACGCCGCACAGGTGCTGGCGATGGACGCCTTCCTTGCCGCCAACCAAAACCATTGGTTCATTCGCCAAACGATCGGTGCACTGCGCCGCACATTCAGCCGCGTGGACGTGTCCTCGCGCAGCCTGTTTGCGTTGATTGAAGAGGGCACCTGCTTTGCTGGCACCCTGCTTGAGTTGGCGTTGGCGTGCGACCGCGCATACCACTTGACGCTGCCCGACGCGCCAGACCGTTCACCCATGGTGACGATGAGTGAAGCCAATTTCGGGTTCTACCCCATGGCGACCGACCAGAGCCGTTTGGCCCGCCGTTTCTATGACGACGCGAGCGCGTTGGCGGATTTGAAAGCCAAAGTGGGGCAGGCATTGGACGGCGATGCAGCCCAGGCGTTGGGCTTGAACACCGCCGCATTAGACGATATCGACTGGGCAGATGAGATCCGCTTGGCCAGTGAAGAGCGCGTGGCCATGTCGCCCGACGCGTTGACAGGGCTGGAAGCCAACTTGCGCTTCAACGGCACAGAGAACATGTTCACCAGAGTGTTTGGTCGTTTGACAGCTTGGCAAAACTGGATCTTCCAGCGCCCCAACGCCGTCGGCGAAAAGGGAGCACTCAAGGTTTACGGTAAGGGCGATAAAGCCGCATTCGACTGGAACCGCGTCTGAGTGACGGCCGGTTCATTGCAACAATCAATCAGGAGCAAATGTCATGTCAAGCATCAACTACAGTGAAAAAATCCCCAACAACGTCAACCTGAGCGAAGACCGCACCCTGCAGCGTGCGCTTGAGCAATGGCAACCCAACTACCTCAGCTGGTGGCAGGACATGGGGCCCGACGGCTCGCAGGACTTCGACGTCTATCTCCGCACAGCGGTCAGCGTTGATCCCGCAGGCTGGGCGCAGTTCGGCCACGTGAAGATGCCGGATTACCGCTGGGGCATCTTTTTGAACCCTGCTGAGCAAGATCGCAAAATTCACTTTGGGGACCACAAGGGCGAGGACGTATGGCAGGATGTGCCTGGCGAATACCGCGCCAACTTGCGCCGCATCATCGTCACCCAAGGCGACACCGAGCCCGCATCTGTCGAGCAGCAGCGTCACCTCGGTTTGACGGCGCCCAGCCAGTACGACTTGCGCAACCTGTTCCAGGTGAACGTCGAAGAGGGCCGCCACTTGTGGGCCATGGTCTATCTGTTGCACAAGTACTTTGGCCGCGATGGCCGCGAAGAGGGCGAAGCATTGCTCGAGCGCCGCAGCGGTCAGTCGGACAACCCCCGCATCCTGGAAGCTTTCAACGAAGAAACCCCTGATTGGCTCAGCTTCTTCATGTTCACGTACTTCACCGATCGTGACGGCAAATTCCAGCTGTGTGCGTTGGCTGAATCCAGCTTTGACCCATTGGCCCGCACCACGAAGTTCATGTTGACCGAAGAGGCACACCACATGTTTGTGGGTGAGTCTGGCATCGGACGCGTGATCAACCGCACCTGCCAAGTGATGAATGAGCTGAAGACCGATGACCCCAAGAAGCTGCGCGAAGCCGGCGTGATCGACTTGCCCACCATCCAGCGCTATTTGAATTTCCACTTCTCAGTCACCATCGACTTGTTCGGTGCCGATGAGTCCTCCAATGCCGCGACCTTCTACAGCACCGGGCTGAAGGGCCGCTACGAAGAGGGCAAGCGCACCGATGACCACCAGTTGCGCAACGAGACCTACCGCGTGCTGAATGTCGTCAATGGCAACTTGGTGGAAAAAGAAGTGCCCATGCTGAACGCGCTCAACGAAGTGCTGCGCGACGATTACATCCAAGACTCGGTGGGTGGCGTTGGTCGTTGGAACAAGATCATCGAGAAGGCGGGTATCCCCTTCCGTTTGACCGTGCCTCACAAGGCTTTCCACCGCAATATCGGCGCTTTGTCTGGCGTGAAGGTATCGCCAGATGGCCGCGTGATCTCGGATGCCGAGTGGAACGCACACGTCGATGAGTGGCTGCCCAGCGGCAGCGATCGCGCATTCGTGGCCAGCTTGATGGGACGGGTCGTTGAGCCTGGCAAGTTTGCCAACTGGATTGCGCCGCCTGTCATGGGCATCAATCGCCAGCCTGTTGACTTCGAGTACGTGCGATTCAACTGATCTAGACTCTTCGGCAAGTCCGCAGTGGGTGGCCCGTGTCACAAGGTCACCCACTGTTCCCAAAAAATAAAAGAGCCAGCGAGACGCACATGACCGACGCAGTGATTCAGCAACACCTCATCGATCCCGAAATCTGCATCCGATGCAACACCTGTGAGGCCACGTGTCCCATTGGTGCGATCACCCACGATGCGAACAACTACGTGGTCGAGGCAGATAAATGCAATTTTTGTATGGCGTGCGTGCCACCATGCCCGACTGGTGCGATCGATAACTGGCGCAAGATGCCACGCGTCAAAGCCTACTCGCTCGATGACCAATACAGCTGGGACGAGTTGCCAGCTGAACTGCCTGCTGACGCATTCGACGGCTTGGACGCCACATCTGTCGACAGCGAAGGTGCGGTCACCGTGAGCAGCGCTGCTGATCCCGCGTCGAGCACAGCGGCTGGCGGTTTTGGCGCAGCCAATTCGGCGCCGACGCCGTTGGCACTTGGCTCAACCGTGCCTCCTTGGTCTGCAGCCCATGCGTACACCAATCTTTATGGCCCCAAGGCGGTTCACAAAACGATCGAGGCAACTGTGAGTGGCAACGTGCGCGTCACCGAGGTCGGCAAAGAGTACGACACGCACCACATCGTATTGGACTTCGGCAATACGCCTTTCCCTGTGCTGGAGGGACAATCGATTGGTGTGATTCCGCCTGGCGTAGACGAGCGAGGCAAGCCGCACCACGCTCGCCAGTACTCGATTGCGAGCCCACGCAACGGCGAACGCGCTGGATACAACAATCTGTCACTCACGATCAAGCGCGTGCTCGAGGACCACAACGGCCAGCCCGTTCGAGGCGTCGCCTCCAACTACATGTGCGATTTGCAAGTCGGTGACAAAGTGCAAGTGGTGGGGCCGTTTGGCCACAGCTTCTTGATGCCCAATCACCCCAAGAGCCACATCGTCATGATTTGCACGGGTACCGGCTCTGCGCCTATGCGCGCCATGACCGAATGGCGCCGCCGCTTGCGCGCGTCTGGCAAGTTTGAGAGTGGCAAATTGATGTTGTTCTTTGGCGCACGCACGCGGGAAGAGTTGCCTTACTTTGGACCTCTGCAAAGCCTGCCCAAGGATTTCATTGACTTGAACTTTGCTTATTCCCGTGCCGCGGACGCGCCCAAGACCTATGTGCAAGATCTCTTGCGCCAGCGCAGTGCCGACGTCGCCGCGATGCTGTCGGACCCCAATGCTTACTTCTACAGATATCTTTGAGACTGACGACGGTTATCGGTGGAAGTTTATGTATCAGGTTTCAGAAGCCGATCAGAATAAGTTTTTAGATGCGGA
>JALQVJ010000353.1 GCA_023260355.1 Burkholderiaceae bacterium
ATTTGACCAACCGGTCTTGGATACTTTGCTGCTTTCTGCCGTGGTGAATCCAGAGCAATCGTCGCACCGATTGGATGCCATCGCAGCGCGTTTTGGCATCGAGGTCAAAGGGCGGCACACGGCGATGGGTGACGCGTTGGTCACGGCGCAAGTATTCTTGAAGCTGTTGCCCTTGTTGCAAGCCAAAGGCATTCACACGCTTGGGCAGGCGCGCGCCGAATCACAAAAGACCTACTACGCGCGCCTCAAATATTGAGCACATCTTGGCGCGGTGGGCCCGTCAGCGGCTCGGCTGATAGCGTTGTGCCAACACCTCCTGAAGCTTGGCCACTACCCGGAAGGCGTGCCTCAGGTGCTCGCGCTCGAAATCGGAGAGTTCGTTGGGCGCAATGAAGTTGTCCGGCGCCTCACCTTTGGCGATCTGTCTGGCTTGGTGCTGCAAGCGAATATGGGCGACGAATTCCAGCGCATCACGCAAGTCATGCGCCCGTTCGCCGCTGACCGAGCCGTGATTCGCGACGGCGAGCAACCGGTCATGCGTATTGACCGCATCGACCCCAGTGGCCAATGCGTAGACCCGCGCCAAGTCGACGATGGTGACCAAGCCATGGTGCTTCAGATCAATCGTCTTCTTGCGTCCAACATTGCGTTGGGTCTTGAGTTGTCCGAATATCCCCAGCGCCGGACGATGCATAAGCGCGTTGCCAACCAGGTGCGACAAGAAAATGCCGTTCTTCTGGGCCATGTCAATCACTTGGTGTCTGAGCTCGTGCAGCAAAGTCACAGACCCTGAAATCGCACGGAGGTCAAAGAATACGCTTGTGTACATCAGCGCTTTCGGCTCTGGTTGCTCGATCCATTTTGTGAACAGTCTCTTCCAGTCGCGAAGCGGCAGTCGCCACGCGTCGGTCATGGCCATCATCTCTCCGGGGCAGTACACGTAGCCACAGGCGTCAAGGCCGTCGCAAACCGATCGCGATAGGGCTTTGAAATACGCGCCGTGTTGAGCCTCGTCATAGGCGTCGCCGATGATCATGCAGTTGTCCTGATCGGACTTGGCGGTTTGCTCACTGCGCGCTTGTGATCCTGCTGCGACCCAAACAAACGGCACTGGAGCCGGGCCGAGTTGTCGCTCTGCGAGCTGGATCAAGCGGGTTGTCAATGCGTCAGTGATTGACGTGACAATGTGCCCGACGCTGTAGGCTGATGCATCGGATTCAACCAAGCTTCTGACCAGGTGAAGCACTTTGGATGTCACAGCTTTGAGCGCCTCAACACTGTCTTGTTGATAAATTTGCCCTGCTAGGAAAACGGGGGACGCACTGTATTGCTCGGTCAAACTGGTGGCAGTCACCACGCCGTGAATGTGTTGGCCGCTGATGATCGGGAGGTGGTGGATGTTGTGGCGTGTCATGAGCATCAATGCTTCAAAGACAGGCGTTTGGGGTGCCAGGGTGATGGGCGAAAGTGTCGCGATCTCTGAGACCTGCAATTGGGACGCATCCAAGCCCTCGGCCAGAACCCTGTTGCGCAGGTCGCGGTCTGTGACGATGCCTTGAACCTCACCGTCTCGCATCATCAGGGCGGACGAGACACGGCGCTCCCGCATGAGCTGAGCCACGCTTTGCACAGAGTCGGTGGGCTCGCAGACCACCGGCTCGCGCCGCACGACGCTGGCAACCTCTTGCGTGAGCAGGTTGATCGAGGTGTTCTCAGCACTCGCGCTCATAGGGTAAATCCATAGGGTTCTCGATGCATGGGGTTCATTTTCACCGCTAAACTGCTTTTGGGAATCGATTTTGCTGATCTGATTTCAGTGTTGATGCCCTCCCAGAGTTGCTATTGCCCCCATGAGTCTTGCCGAACACGACCCCTTGCATGCCAATCGCCAAGGCCACTGGCGCCAAAACCGACGCCTCACCGCTGTCTTGATGCTGGTTTGGTTTGGCGCGACCCTTGGCCTGGTGTTTTGGCCACAAGCCTGGGAATTTGAGCTTGGTGGCTGGCCATTCACATTTTGGTTGGCCGCGCAGGGCATCCTTTTGCTTTATTGGGGCATTGTTGCGGTGTACTCGTGGGCGATGGCCCGCGCCGACCAGCGATGGAACTTGGATGATAGGGAGGCGGCGCCATGAGCGCGCGTGCCGCTTGGCTGTCGCGGCTTCACCGGCTTTACTTGGGGTACACCATCGCCTTTTTGGGGCTGGTGCTTGTGCTCACCGTGTTGGAGCAAATGGGCATGCCCCGTCCATGGGTGGGCATGACTTTCTTGTTGACGACGGTGGCCACTTACGCGGCGATCGGTGTCTTCAGTCGGACGACGGATGCAGACGAGTATTACGTGGCTGGGCGGCAAGTGCCCGCGATGTACAACGGCATGGCCACAAGCGCCGATTGGATGTCAGCCGCCTCTTTTATCGGCTTGGCTGGCACCCTCTACATCACCGGGTACGGCGGGCTGGCCTTTGTGATGGGGTGGACAGGGGGCTACTGTTTGGTTGCTTTGTTATTGGCTCCCTATTTGCGGCGATTCGGTCAATTCACCATCCCTGACTTCTTGGCTGCGAGATTCGGTGGACGTGCGATCCGGATCATCAGTGTGATCGCTTTGATCGTCGTATCTTTTACTTACGTCGTGGCCCAAATTTACGGGGTCGGTTTGATCACCTCCCGCATGATCGGTGTCGCGTTTGAGTTGGGGGTATTTCTTGGCCTTGGCGGGATATTGATTTGCTCTTTTTTGGGAGGCATGCGCGCTGTGACGTGGACCCAAGCCGCCCAGTACATCGTGCTAATCATCGCCTTCATGGTGCCGGTCTCCATGCTGTCATTCAAGCAAACCGGCAGTCCCTTCCCGCAGTTTGTCTATGGCCAGCAGCTCTCTGAAGTCAATGACAAGGAAATCGAGTTGATGGCGGACTTGCGGGAGCAAGAGGTTCAAGCGCTCTTCGCAGAGCGCGCCAAACAACTGGAAAGCAGGTTGGAGGCGCCCAGTCGGGCGTTGACCGAATTGAGGCAGCAAGCGGAGCGCAGGCTCAATGCGTTGCGCGCGCAAAGGGCTGGGTTAGAGGCCATTCGGCAAGCCGAAAGGCAGCTCGCCCTGTT
>JALQVJ010000365.1 GCA_023260355.1 Burkholderiaceae bacterium
GGGGAATCAGGACGGGCACGATTTCGTCCTTGAACTTGCCGGCGTCCTGGGCCGCCGCCGCTTTGGTCTGGCTTGCCAAGGCCAACGCGTCTTGTGCGGTCCGATCGATGCCCTCTTGCTTGGCCACGTTTTCAGCGGTGATGCCCATGTGATATTGGTTGTAAACGTCCCAGAGTCCGTCAACGATCATGGTGTCTTGCATCTTCCAGTCGCCCATGCGTTGGCCGTTGCGCGAACCGTTCACGACGTGTGGCGAAGCGCTCATGTTCTCTTGGCCACCTGCAATCACGATCTCACTGTCGCCAGCGGCGACAGCCTGCGCTGCAAGCATCACGGCCTTCAAGCCCGAACCACACACTGCATTGATGGTTAAGCCAGGAATTTCTTTAGGCAGTCCGGCCTTGATGACGGTCTGCCGTGCAGGGTTTTGGCCCACACCGGCCGCCAATACTTGGCCCATGATGACCTCACCAACCTGCTCCGGCTTGACGCCTGTCTTTTCCATCAAGGCCTTGACGACAGTTGCTCCCAAGTCGGTGGCCGGCACGCCCGCCAGCGAGCCTCCAAATTTGCCGACTGCGGTCCGAGCGGCTGCAACGATAACGATGTCTTCCATGAACGATCTCCTTTGATTGCGTGTGTGGTCTTGCGAATTAAGCCTTGGCCTTGACGTAGCTGCCAGGCGCTGCGTCTAGCGCCTTATACATCGTGCGCGCTCGGCCATAGTTTTTCGGTGCTGCGATTTTCTTGCCAGCTTGCTTGCTGAGCCAGCCAGACCAATCGCCCCACCAGCTTCCCTTGTGCTCGGTCGCGCCGTCGATCCAAGCTTGTACGTCAGTCGGGTACTTTTTGTCGGAGCCGATCCAGTGCGAGCGTTTGCCCTTGCTGGCTGGGTTGATCACACCAGCGATGTGACCAGACGCCCCCATGACAAACCGCTTGGGACCAGCCCAATGCTGGGTTGTCGCGTAGGCACCGCCGATGGGCACGATGTGATCTTCGCGGGAGCCGTAGATGTAGGCGGGGATTTTGACTTGATTGAAATCCAGTTTTTCACCGCAGACGGTGGCTTGACCAGGCTTGACCAGGCGGTTTTCCAAGTAGGTGTTGCGCAGATACCAGGCATACATCGGACCCGGCAGATTGGTCGAGTCCCCGTTCCAGTAGAGCAAATCAAATGGCGGTGGTGCTTCGCCCTTGAGATAGTTGCCGACGACGTAGTTCCAAACCAGATCATTGGGGCGCAAAAATGAGAAGGTCGTGGCCAAGTCCTGGCCCGGCATCAGGCCGCCCTTGGCGAATTGCAATTCGCGAAATTTGACGAAGCTCTCATCAATGAACACATCCAAGACACCTGTATCGGTGAAGTCCAGCAGTGTGGTCAGGAAGGTGACGCTGTTGACTGGGGTCTCGCCGCGTGCAGCGTGTACTGCCAAGGCGTTCGCCAAAATCGTGCCCCCCACGCAAAAGCCGAGGGCATTGATGTCTTGGGTTTGAGCGATATCTCGCACGACCCGAATCGCCTCCATGGCGCCCTTCTCGACGTAGTCGTCCCATGTGACGTCACGCATGGATTCGTCAGGATTTCGCCAACTCACCACAAAGGTTCGGTGCCCCTGCTCGGCGGCATAACGCACAAATGAGTTTTCGGGCTGGAGATCCAAGATGTAGAACTTGTTGATGCACGGTGGTACCAGCAAAAATGGGCGCTCGTACACCTGCGCTGTCAACGGCTTGTACTCCAGCAACTGGAACATCTCGTTTTCAAAGACGACTGCGCCCTCGCTGGTAGCGACGTTTTTGCCGACCTCAAAGGCTTCTTCGTCTGTCATAGAGACGTGACCTTTGCGCAAGTCGCTCACGAGGTTGAGGGCGCCCGATACCAAGCTCTCCCCTTGCGTGTCGACCGCTTTTTTCAGGGCATCTGCATTGAACGCCAAAAAGTTGCTGGGCGCTGTGGCGTCAACCCATTGCTGGACTGAGAATTGCACGCGTTGGCGCGACTTGGCATCGCCCTCAACGGCATCGGCAAGTGCCAGGAGTGCACGCGCATTCAACAGGTAGGTGGCGGCCACATAGGATGAAACCGGATTGCCGGCCCAAGCGTCACTGTTGAATCGGCGATCATTGAGTGTTGGCCCTGAAAGACCCTGATTCCATAAATCTGCGGCCTGCTCAGCGTAAGCTTGTTGAATCTCTGCGAGTTTTTCTGGGTTGATGGTCACGGCCTGCCCCGTGATCGACTGCAACCACTGTGCAGGGTCGGGCATGCTGTTGCCGATATTTGGCATGGAGCCGAAACCCCCTTGCGCCCATGGCATTGCCTGGACAGCCTCTGGAGATTGAAGGATCTTGGACCACGAATCGGTCAGCGCCTGTTGCCATTGACCCCACATTTGGGACCAGTCGTTGGATTGACTCATACTCTCTCCTCGGGGTGTGCATTCAGGGGCTCTCGGCACAGCGTGCCCAAGCCAATGACTGCCATAGTATGGCGATTTGTGCTTCCAATTAGCTGACGATTGTTATTTCTTTAGTATTTGTGCCATGTATATCGTAATCATCGCTTGGATGTATGTCGCTGTCTTGATGGCAGTTGCCGAAGCCGTTGCGCCCAACGGCTCGGTCTTTGGCGCCATCATGACCTTTGCCCTCTATGGGCTTTTGCCCGCAGGTCTGCTGGCCTATATCTTGGGCACGCCCGCGCGAAAGGCCAAACTGAAAGCGCAAGAGCAGGCACAGCAACGCGCTGCGGCGCCAGCCAGTCCGCCAAACTCAACTGAGGATGCAAACTCAGCCAGCGATCCAGATTCCGAAAGCCATTCGACCCGTTGAGCCTTGGCTCTTGGTGTCACGGCGGTGGCTGAAGAAGCGCTCGGGGTTGGCGTGCGTGCACCAGATCGAGGAGCTGTCGTTGCCCTCACAGACGCTGATTCCCATATGGGTCAGGCGGCGCCTGGCCAACCCAGCCAAGTCAGCCATGTGGTGACCGGCACGCACCGACGGGGTGAAGCACGATGCATCCACCGGATCAGAGCCCGCAAAAGCGTCCCACACCTCTTGCCCTACTTCAAAATGCTTTGGGCCAATGCAGGGGCCGAGCCAGGTGCTGGTCTCGGCAGCCACCTGCGCCAAAGTATCCCCGGTTGCGTCTGCCATAGAGGCCAACGCAGCTTCTAGGACGCCCCCGCTCAAGCCACGCCAGCCGGCGTGTGCCGCAACAACACAGGATTTGGACCGGTGACTGAAAAGCACAGGCAAACAGTCCGCGACCATCATGCTCAATGCGATACCCGAGGCGGTCGTGACCAGAGCGTCTGCCTCAACCGCCTCCTCGCTGCTGTCGACGACTCGGTGGACATGAATCCCATGTACCTGTTTGGCCCAGGCGACGGGTACGCCCAAACTGTCCACCAAAATATGGCGGTTGCCTTGCACTGCAAACGCATCATCGCCCACATGATGAGCCAAATTAAAAGCGTCCCAGGGTGGCGCCGAGAGCCCGTCCCTGCGGTCGGAGCAAAACACCCTCACCCGTCGACTTGGATCAGCGGAGCCCGCAGCCCATTCAAATTGCATCACAGCCATGCCGCAAGTGTAGCCAGCAAGTCCACGGGAATCCCAACTTTCACAGGACCAGCGACTGGCCAATCACGGCCTCAGCTCATGAAGGGCATCGCGACGTCGCGCACGATGACCACATGAACAAGGCAAAATAAGCTTCACATTGGATTCCACAGACAGAAAGCCAGCCTATGTTTGATCGCACCGTTCACTTCTGCCGCGCCTGTGGTCACGCTGTGGAAAATCGCCGCCCAGATGACGGTGACACCCGGGTTCGAGCGGTGTGCCAAAGTTGTCAAACCGTGCACTACGTGAACCCGCTCGTCGTGGTGGGAACCGTGCCTGTTTCGCACGATGGTCGGGTGTTGCTCTGTCAGCGCGCAATTGAACCGAGGCACGGCAAGTGGACTTTGCCCGCGGGCTTCATGGAATTGAATGAAACCACGGCTGAGGGCGCAGCTCGGGAGACCGATGAAGAGGCCGGTGCTGACATCGAGCTCGGGCCTTTGTTCAGCCTCATCAATGTGGCGATGGTGGGGCAAGTCCATTTGTTCTACCGTGCGCGACTGCACAGTGAGGTGTTCAATCCGGGGCCCGAATCGCTTTGCGTTCGGTTATTCCACGAAGCAGAGATTCCTTGGTCAGAGCTGGCGTTTTCAACCGTGCGCATGACGTTAGAGGCGCATTTTCATGATGCTAAAAACGGGCACTTCGGTTTCCATCACCTGGATTGGGACGCGTCCAAAGTCCAACCCAAGCAGTGACGCATGAGCCATGAGCGCGGCGAGGCAGACTGCAATTCCTTGGGTTGATCGCGACCAGCCCTTGCCACCTGCCTCTGCAGCATGGGGGGCTGACGCGCCCATGCCCGGGTTGTTGGCGGCCGGCACCGACATCAGCGCGACCCGCTTGCTGGAAGCCTATCGAATGGGCGCGTTCCCCTGGTACGCCGAGAACCAACCCGTGTTGTGGTGGAGCCCCTCCCCGCGCATGGTGCTGCACGTGCATTCATTTCGCTTGCACCGAAGCCTGCGCAAGTGGATTCAATCAGGCCTCAGGAATGATCGCCTTTCGGTCTTGTTCGATCACGACTTCAGAGGCGTGATCGAAGCGTGCGCTCGCGTTCGAAGACCCACTCAATCAGGCACTTGGATCATGCCCGAGTTGATTGACGCATACACAGATCTGCACCGCATAGGCTGCGCACACAGCGTCGAAACTTGGTGGGATGGTGTGCGTGTCGGTGGGCTGTACTGCGTCAATATCGGCGGCATGGTCTATGGCGAGTCGATGTTTTCTCTCATGCCCAATGCATCCAAGGTCGCTCTCAGCGCGCTGGTCGCTTTCTGTGTCGCAAACGGCATGGATGCGATTGACTGTCAGCAAGAAACCGAGCACCTGGCGTTCATGGGCGCACAACCGATCCCCGGCACTGATTTCAACGCACTGGTCGCGCAGAAATTGGCCCAGAATTCACCGACTTGGGAGTTCAATCCACAAATGTGGCAAAGTTTGGATTCGCGAATCAAGGCGCAACACCTCCCGTAACCTCATGACGCACCCGCAAGAGCTTCCATGGGAAGCCATCCAGTTTTACTCCACCGCGCCGTTTCCGTGCAGCTACTTGGACGGGAGAGACGCGCGCTCGCAAGTCGCAACACCAAGCGACCGCGTGCGTGCCGATGTCTACAGTGAACTGATCACCAAGGGCTTTCGCCGAAGCGGCCTTTTTGCGTATCGCCCACACTGCGACACCTGCCAGGCATGCGTCTCGGTCAGGGTCCCCGTCGATGTGTTCACGCCGTCCTCACAGCAAAAGCGCGCAGCCAAAAAACTGAGCCATTTGCAAACGCGGATGATGAGCCCAGTGTTTGACTCAGCACACTTTGCGTTGTACCAGCGCTACCAGAGTGCCCGGCATTCGGGCGGTGGGATGGATGAAGACGATCCACAACAGTACAGACAGTTTCTGCTGGCATCCCATGTCAATACCCGCCTGGTTGAGTTTTGGGAGCCGTCTGATGACGGCCCTGCGGAGTTGGTGATGGTCTCGATCGTGGATGTGGTCAGCGATGGCTTGTCAGCGGTTTACACTTTTTTCAAACCCGAGCACAAAGGCAGCCTTGGCACCTATGGGGTGTTATGGCAAATCGAACAGGCCAAGCGACTTGGCTTGAGCTACGTGTATTTGGGCTACTGGATTGCG
>JALQVJ010000072.1 GCA_023260355.1 Burkholderiaceae bacterium
CTTGGTGCGTGTGCACTGGCTCAAAGGGCCGCAGGGCATAGTCACCGAAGACATTCAAGGGGTATTCCCGGTCGAACAACTCAAATTGCTGCGCCACGGCTTGTCGCTGGATGACAAACCATTGCGCCCGGCAGAGGTCGAGTGGCAAAACCCAGAACAGCTTAAATTCGTCCTCCGCGAGGGCAAGAAGCGGCAAATCCGCCGCATGTGCGAGGCCGTCGGTCTGAAGGTGGTCGGACTCAAGCGCGTGCGCATCGGGCGTGTCCGGCTTGGCGACTTGCCCGCTGGTCAATGGCGGTTCTTGGAGCCGCACGAGCAGTTCTAACGCCGCTCTTGAACTCTAAACCAGTGCCCCTATATGGCAAGCACTGGTTTTTTATTTTGTATATCGAGAATTTGAAGACGCCATGACAACCCAAACCCATGCCTTTCAAGCCGAAGTTGCCCAGTTGCTGCACTTGGTCACACACTCCCTGTATTCGCACCCCGATATTTTCTTGCGCGAGTTGGTCTCCAACGCCTCTGACGCCTGCGACAAACTGCGTTTCGAGGCGCTGGATAACAATGCGCTGTGGGAAGACCAGCCCAACCTCGAACTGAGGGTCAGCTTTGATCGCGACGCCAAAACCATCACGATCACGGACAACGGTATTGGCATGTCGGCCCAAGAGGCCGTCGATAACTTAGGCACGATCGCCAAGAGCGGCACGCGAGACTTTTTAAGCCGTTTGAGCGGTGACCAAAAGCAGGATTCTCAGCTGATTGGCCAGTTTGGCGTCGGCTTCTATTCTGGCTTCATCGTGGCCGAGAAGATCACCGTGGAGACCCGCCGTGCAGGCGCCGACAAGTCTGAGGGCGTGCGCTGGATCAGCGGTGGCACGGGCGAGTTCACGCTCGAAACCATCGAGCGCGCAGAGCGCGGCACCAGCGTGATCTTGCACCTTCGCGAAGACCAGTCTGAATACCTGAGCCAATGGAAGCTCAAGTCCATCATTCAGAAGTATTCAGACCACATCAGTCTGCCCATCTTGATGCAAAAAGAAGAATGGGACGCGGAGGCTGGCGAATACAAAACGCAAGCGGAATGGACCAGCGTCAACTCAGCCAATGCGCTGTGGTCGCGCGCCAAGAAAGACATCAGCGAAGAGCAGTATGTCGAGTTCTATAAAAACCTGAGCTACGACGACCAAGCGCCCTTGACCTGGAGCCACAACCGCGTCGAAGGCAGCACCGAATACACGCAATTGCTCTACGTCCCCGCCCATGCACCGCATGACTTGTACACGCGCGACCACAAAGCCGGCGTCAAGCTGTACGTCAAGCGCGTGTTCATCATGGACGAAGCAGACAGCCTGTTGCCGTCCTATTTGCGCTTCGTCAAAGGCGTGGTGGATAGCGCCGACTTGCCATTGAACGTCAGTCGTGAGTTGCTGCAAGAAAGCCGAGACGTGAAAGCGATTCGCGAAGGCAACACGCGCCGTGTCCTGAGCATGCTTGAAGAGATGGCCAACGCCGCGACGGCTGCCGCCACGAGCGATGCCATCAACGAGAACGCCGAGGTCGAATCGGACGCCAAGGCGGACGATCGCTATGCACGCTTCTACGCCGAGTTTGGTCCCGTATTGAAAGAGGGACTTGGCGAAGACTTCAACAACCGCGACCGCATCGCCAAGCTGTTGCGCTTTGCCTCGACGCAGAGTGAGTCAGTGAGCGTGAGCCTCGCCGACTACAAATCCCGCATGAAAGAAGGCCAAGAGGCCATCTACTACATCACCGGCAACACACTGGCAGCGGCCAAGAACAGCCCGCAACTGGAGCTCTTTGCGAAAAAAGGCATTGAGGTCCTGTTGATGGCGGACCGCGTCGACGAGTGGGCCATGTCGTTTCTCAACGCGTTCGATGGCACACCTTTGCAAAACATCACCAAAGGCGCAGTGGACTTGGGCAAGTTGCAGGATGAAGCCGAGAAGAAGGCCGCCGAAGAGGCTGCGGAAAGCTTCAAGCCAACGCTCAACAAGCTCAAAGCATCGCTCAGTGAAAAGGCCAAAGATGTGCGTGTCACCACCCGACTGGTTGACAGTCCAGCGTGCTTGGTGGTCGAAGACGGCGAGTACTCGACGCAGCTCACGCGACTGCTCAAACAGGCTGGCCAACAAGCACCTGATTTCAAACCGACGTTGGAAATCAACCCAGACCACGCGCTCGTCAAGAAACTGAATGACAGCGATGCGTTTGACGATTTGGCCCACATCTTGTTTG
The DNA here is from genome assembly GCA_023260355.1 of Burkholderiaceae bacterium. Lineage (GTDB taxonomy): Bacteria > Pseudomonadota > Gammaproteobacteria > Burkholderiales > Burkholderiaceae_C > RS62. The sequence continues at coordinate 2,260 of JALQVJ010000072.1, forward strand.
ACCAAGCCCTCTTGGCCGAAGGCGGCCTACCAGACGATCCTGCGGCCTATGTGCGCCGCGTCAACGCACTCTTGGTCTGACCCAACCGGCGTCTAGAGGGACAACCGTCGGCCAGCCCGCAGAATAGAAAAGCCCGCAGGATCCCCTGCGGGCTTTTCTTTGCCCAACCCAAACGGGACGCTGTCTGCGCGCCGTTGTCATGGGTTCTGATGGCCTCTCAACGCCCTTTGAACTGAGGCTTGCGGCGTTCTTTGAATGACGCGACACCCTCGGCCGCGTCTTCGGAATTCGCCAATCTGGCTTGCGTCGCAACAAATTGGCTGGCGGCTGCCAACGGTCCCTGCTCAACACACAAGCGCACGCTCGCGATGGTGGCCTGCACGGCCAAGGGCGCTTGCTCGGAGATGACCCCTGCGATGCGCATCGCCTCATCAAACTCCTGACCGGCCGGCACCACTTTTTGCACAAAGTTCAACCGCAATGCCTCGGCCGCATCGAACTCGTCACCAGTCAACAAATGCAGCAATGCGTTGCCAACTCCTGCCCGCTGAGACATGCGCAGTGTGGCGCCACCCGTTGCCAAAACGCCGCGCTTGACCTCAAGTTGCGAGAAACGACAGTCATCAGCCGCGATCACCACGTCCGCGGCAAGCATCAGCTCGATGCCTAGTGTGTAGGTGATGCCCTTGACGGCAACCACCAAAGGCTTGCTGCGGCGCGGATGACCGTCCAAGCCGAGCTCAAAGGGATCCACCTGATCTTTGGGAAACAATCGCTCACCGCGGCGCATGATCGGCGCGATCGTCGGCAGATCCAAGCCCGCTGTGAAGTGCTTGCCCTCGGCACACACGACACCGACTCGCAGGCTGGCATCGTTCTCCAATCGGGTGTACGCATCGGACAACCCACGCATCATCACGGGTGTGAAGCCATTGAGTTTCGCTGGCCGGTTGATTCGAATCACCAAGGTGTGACCCATGACATCGCAGTCCACACTCCCGGCGGCTGCATCGTTCACTGTGGTTTCGCTCATGTGCATTCCTTTGAGAAATTCAGAGGAATATTGACATATCAGGACAGCGCAGCGAGGTAGCGCGGGTGACATCACCCACTGGCGTGGAGAACAACGCTGAAACGCTGGCTGCGACCTTGCGGCTCAAACCACAACCGGGGCCATGTCGCCCCTGACACGAGCAAAGACCGCGTCCGGTGGAAGTCAACCGTATTTTTCGAGGAGCTTCGCTTTGCGTTCGATTTCAGTTCGCGCCACCTCGTGATCGCCCGAACTGGTCACCGCCTCGATCACCGTGCAGGTCATCATCCGGTAAAAAGCCTTGTCCATCGCCCGGCGTGTCGCAGTCATTTGCTGGGCCACCTCCTCACAGTCCCTACCGGCCTGAATCATTTCTGCCAAACCGCGCACTTGGCCTTCGATGCGGCGCAGTCGATTCAACACATCTTGTTGGTGCTCGGCACGGTACAACGCTGACGCAGAGGGGCGATTTTGGGTTGGCTCTGGATTGGAGGATTTGGGTTTGGCCATCTGTCGGTTGTCCTTTGTGCGGGGTAATGTGCGTTCACAGTATGTCAAATCTGAATCCGCTGACAAGTCCGGTTTGCCCTGCCCTTGCGCCGTGGCGGGCATTCCCTAACCCACCCGCCACAGCCAAACCTTGATTGATACCTTTTTCTATAGGGGTAAATACCGTAAGGGGTATAGGTATTTTTGGGTAACCTATGAAACATCGTTATTCAGCGCGAGTTGCGCTCTGCAGTCCTTAGGAGTTACCCATGAAATTCAATTCACGCGTTGTTCGTACCGGCCTCATCACAGCCGTGGTGGCCGCATCTGCTTTGCTGAGCGGCTGCGGAACCATTTCCACCATCGGCAAACTCGAGGACGGCGCAGGCGCAGAAGCCAATCGCATGTGGAACCGCTGGGTGGAGGGCAATGGCGACATCGCGATTGCCACGACCTGGGAGCGCAAGGTCAAGGCCGGCGTATCAGCAGATGACATCGCGGAGATCCTGCGTTCTGTAGCGATCGAGCGCAACATGAAGGGAGGCTAGTACAATGCAAACTATTCTTGGAGCCAACGGAGCCATCGCCGTCGAATTAGCACAATGCCTACCGAGATACACTGGCAGGATCAGGCTTGTGAGCCGCAACCCCAGAAAGGTGAACCCTGCTGACG
>JALQVJ010000160.1 GCA_023260355.1 Burkholderiaceae bacterium
ATACATGTCTCCTAGAGATTTGAAAAGGGAATCGACGGACGGTGCATCCGTGGATCGAATTCTGGAGACCTCTCGTGCGCTCATAAGTACGAATTTGGCTTTTATGTATATTTTCATGCATTTAAATGTTGGTAATTTCCCTAATTAGTGCATGAAAGTTTAGGTTTTCCGCCCACAGACCGGGCCACACAAGCCAGACAAAAAAAAGCCACGCGAGAAGCGTGGCGTGTCATGCAGTGCGAGTGCCTCAGTCGGCTGGGTTCAAAAGCACCAGTTTTCCTTGGACTTGGCGGTTCTTCATCCTGTCGTAGGCCTGATGCAAGGCGCTCATCGGCAGCGTGCCATCCATCACAGGCTTGACTTTGCCCTCTAGGTACCATTTGGCCAGAACTTGCATCATCGCAGCGTTGGCCTTGGGCTCTTGGCGCGCAAATGCGCCCCAAAAGACACCCACGAGCGAGGCCCCTTTGAGCAGCGGCAGGTTGAGTGGCAGCTTGGGGATCGGGCCGCCTGCAAAGCCGACCACCAGATAGCGACCGCGCCACCCGATCGAACGGAAGGTCGGCTCTGCCCAGTCGCCGCCAATGGGGTCGTACACGACATCCGGCCCTTTGCCCCCAGTGAGCGCTTTGATTTGATCGCGCCATGACCCCGCAGGCGCATGTTCTGTGTAGTTGATGGTTTCGTCGGCCCCGATGCTTTTGCACAGCGCACACTTCTCATCGTTGCTGGCTGCCGCAATCACGCGCGCGCCATGGGCTTTGGCGATTTGAATCGCGGCAGTGCCCACGCCGCCAGCTGCACCCAAAACGAGCACGGTTTCTCCGGCCTGCAAGGCCGCACGGTCGATCAAGGCGTGATAGGAGGTGGCGTAGATCATGATGAAGGCCGCCGCATCAGCCATATCAAACGCGTCGGGCAGGGGCATGCATAGCGCTGCATCAACGATCGCGTGCGTCCCAAATCCACCTGTGCCGTTCAGGCAAGCGACGCGCTGGCCAACCTTCCAGTCTCCGGCGTTGGCGCCCACTGCGTCGATCACGCCGGCAAATTCAGAGCCGGGGACGAAGGGCAGCGGTGGCTTCATTTGGTACTCATTGCGCACGATCAACAGGTCGGGGTAGTTGACGCTGGCCGCGTGGATTTTGATTCGAACTTGGCCGGCGGCAGGTTCGGGTGTTTCGATGTCTTTCCAGGTGAGTGCGTCCTCGCCGATCGGGTTTTCGCAGAGCCATGCTTGCATAACGGTTCCTTTGGTCTTTTGTCGGTACTTTTGCGGTGCAGTTGATGATAGGGATCTCAAGCTTAGGCGCAATGCGATGGAGACGTTTGTCTGTCCCGATTGAGACGATCGGGGTTGTGTTGAGGCCCACGTCCAAACGCTGGCATATCACGCCACCAAGCCCTTGGGATCGTCTGCCGGCCCTACAATCTGAGGCATGCGAATACTTCTATCCAACGACGACGGTTATCAGGCCAAAGGTCTTCAGGCTTTGCGCGAGGGCTTGCTCCCATTGGCCGATGTGGTGACGGTGGCGCCGGAGGTGAACAACAGCGCCAAGTCGAATTCGCTCACCCTTCACGATCCGGTCTACATGCGCGAGGTCAAGCCGGGCTTTTATTACGTGACAGGCACGCCCGCGGACTGCGTCCACATCGCGCTCACGGGCGGGGTCGAGGCGTTGCCTGACTTGGTTGTCTCTGGCATCAACAATGGCGCCAATATGGGCGATGACACCATTTATTCGGGCACGGTTGGCGCGGCGATGGAGGGGTATTTGTTTGGGATTCCCGCCATCGCATTTTCTCAAGTCGAGCGCGGCTGGGAAAATTTGAATGCGGCGGTGGATGTTGCCGTTGAGATGGTGCAGTACCAACTTGCGCGCATCCGCGAGTCTAAGGCGGCAGGGCACACGATGGCCCCGTGGTTGCTGAATGTGAATGTGCCCAATCGCAGCAAAGCAGAGATGCGTGGGGTGCAAATCGCGCGCTTGGGGCGCCGCCATGCGGCCCAGTCGGTGATCCGCCAGGACAACCCAAGGGGCGAAACCATGTTCTGGATTGGCGCGGCCGGGGATGCCAAAGATGCCGATCCGGGCACAGATTTTCATGCGACGTCGCAAGGGTTCGTGAGCGTCACGCCACTCCAAGTGGACTTGACGGACCATGCGAACCTCAAGTACTGGAGTGGCATGGCCAGCGATCTCTCGCAGCCGTGAATTAGCTCGCTCTCGCTTCATGTCTGATCAACATCCCAAGCGGCGATTTCCAGCGACGGTTCCCTGAGGCGGCACGTCGGTGAACGCGCCCAAATCGACATGGCGCAGCACGGTGAGTCCC
>JALQVJ010000210.1 GCA_023260355.1 Burkholderiaceae bacterium
AAGACATCAAGGTGGTCTACCACGTCAACACGGGTGTGGAAACCACAGCCGCCATTTTGGTCAATGTGCGTAACCACCTCAACGCTGACCCCACCGCCAAGATCGTGGTCGTCGGCCATGGCAAAGGCATTGACTTCATGCTCGAGGGCGCCAAGACCCCCAACGGCGGTGAATTCGCTGGCACCATCTCTGGCCTCGCTGCCCAAGGCGTCGAGTTCCGCGCATGCAACAACACCCTGGTCTCTCGCAAGATCGACCCCAACAGCTTGGCCATGGAATCCAAGATCGTGCCCTCTGGCGTCGCCGAAGTGGCCCGTCTGCAGGCCAAAGAAGGCTTTGTCTACCTGAAGCCCTGATCGCTGTTAACCCCCACCACCCAAGGACTCGCCATGGCCATCAAAACCTCGACCGTCAGCATCGAAGCCGTTGATGGCGCAGGCGCATTCAACGCCTACGTGGCCATGCCCGAGTCCGCCACTGGCCCCGCCGTGGTGGTGGTGCAAGAGATCTTTGGCGTCAACGCCAACATGCGCTCGGTCGCCGAATGGTTCGCCCAAGAGGGCTTTGTGGCCGTCGTGCCTGACCTGTTCTGGCGGCTCGAGCCAGGCGTCGAGTTGGGCTATGTCGACCCCGACCGCACCAAAGCCTACGATCTGATGGGGCGCTTTGATGTGGCCAGCGGCATCGCCGATATTCAGACCGCGATCAACTACGCCCGCGCCCTGCCAGCCAGCAACGGCAAGGCCGGTGTCGTCGGCTACTGCCTCGGCGGCAAGATGGCGTACCTCTCTGGCTGCCACACCGACGCTGACGCGGCTGTGGGCTACTACGGTGTTGGCCTCGAGCACCTGCTTGACCGCGCCAGCCACATCCAACACCCGGTGATGTTGCACATCGCCGAAGAAGACATGCTCTGCCCAGAGCCCGCCCGCGAAGCGATTTTGCAAGGCTTGCGCGAGCACCCCCAGGTTGCTTGCCACGTGTATGCCGGTGTGGGCCACGCGTTCGCCCGGGTCAAGGGCGACCACTACGACGCCGCCGCCGCCGATCAGGCCAACAGCCGCACATTGGCGCTGTTGCGCGACGCGCTCGCAGCCTAAACCCCTCGCCATGACCCATCCCGGGCCAGCCGCGCTGGGCCCTTGGGTGCGCGCTGCATTCAGCGCGGGTAAATCGTGCGAAACGTCAAATTGATGCGTGCTGACAGCGGCGTCTTTTGCTTGTGGATCGCGTGCTTCCAGTGGCTTTGCGTGCCACCCCGCATCAACAAGACACTCCCGTCCTCAAGCGGCACATGCGTGTTGCGCACGTCTCGCCGTGACCGGTGGCTGAACACCAGCTTGCGCGTCGCCCCAAAACTCACCGGCGCTAATCGGCGGGTATTTCGCCCCACCCTCGCCCGCGCACTGAGG
>JALQVJ010000135.1 GCA_023260355.1 Burkholderiaceae bacterium
GCGCGGTTTCAGCGCGGATGCAATTGCAGCAGTGAAGTCGATGCACAAGGCGCTTTACCGCGAGGGCAAAACGTTGGACGAGGCCAAAGCATCGATCCGTCAATTGGCCGATGCAGGCCCCGATCAAGCGGCGGTCGCGCAGTTGATGGGGGATTTTCTAGCCGAAGTCGATCCAAAGCGCGGCATTGTGCGCTGATCGTTTGTGCTCGGACACAATGCATTTGTGGCAGACACCATGAGCCCCATTTCCATGGCGATGGTCGCAGGAGAGGCTTCCGGCGATTTGCTGGCGTCTCTGCTGCTGCGGGGTTTAAGGCAACAGGGCTTGGAGTGCAATGCCGCAGGCGTCGGCGGGCCGCATATGGTAGCCGAACAATTTGATGCGTGGTTTCCCAGCAGTCAGCTCTCAGTTCGCGGCTACGTTGAAGTGTTGAAGCATTACCGCAGTCTTGTGAGGCTGCGCAAAAACTTAGGCGACACATGGTTGGGTGATCGGCCTGATGTGTTTGTGGGCGTGGATGCACCGGACTTCAATTTGGCGTTGGCGAAGCGATTGCGCGAGCGTCACATCAAGTGCGTGCACTTCGTGTGCCCCTCGATTTGGGCGTGGCGGCCCGAGCGGGTTGCTTTGATTCGTGAGGCAGTTGACCACGTGCTGTGTATTTTTCCTTTTGAGGTGGAGTTGCTCGCGCGCCATGGCATTTCGGCGACTTACGTGGGGCATCCGATTGCACAAATGTTGCCGATGGAGCCTGATCGGTTGGCAGCCCGCTTGCACCTTGGGGTCGCAGCCCATGGGGAGCCCCTCGTGGCCCTGTTGCCGGGCAGCCGGAGCTCAGAAATTGAGCACCTCCTGCCCAGATTTTTGGCTGCAGCCCAATACATGTTGCAAGCAAAGCCTGATCTCCAATTTGTGCTGCCAGCGGTACCGACCTTGACTGATCGGATCAATCAACTGATTTCGATGCATGGCGCAGCATTGCCGTTGAAGGTGGTTGAGGGGCAATCCCACGCTTGTATGGCGGCAGCCGATGTCGTCCTGGTGGCCAGTGGGACCGCGACGCTGGAAGTCGCCATGTCAAAGCGCCCCATGGTGATTGCTTATCACATGGCACGACTGAGTTGGTGGATTCACCAGTCAAAGCGCCTCCAGCCGTGGGTTGGATTGCCCAATATTTTGGCAGAGCGATTTTTGGTGCCTGAGTTGTTGCAAGATCAAGCGACGCCCGAAAATTTGGCCAAAGAGACGTTGGCATGGTTTGATTCGCCAGAGCGAGTGCGCGCGTTGGTTGCCGAGTTTGGTGAAATGCATCAGCAGCTGAACGCCGATACCGCTGCGATTTCGGCGCGCGCGATTCATGGGGTTTTGCGTGGCTGAGCAGGGCGCATTTGAGTGGCACCAGCCGGGCTTGGTTGCCGGTGTGGATGAGGCGGGGCGTGGGCCTTTGGCAGGCCCCGTGGTGGCCGCCGCCGTGATTTTGGATGATGAATATCCCATTGAAGGTTTGGCGGACTCCAAAATCTTGAGTGAAAGAAAGCGGGTGCGCCTCTATCACGAGATCATGGGACGAGCCTTGTGTTGCAGCATCGCCAGCGCCAGCGTTGAGGAAATTGATCGTCTAAATATCCTGAATGCCACGATGCTTGCCATGCAACGCGCCGTGCAGGGCCTGCGTTTGAAGCCGTCCAGAGTGCTCGTCGATGGCAACCGCCTGCCTCAGTTGGACGTGTTTGCGGAGGCCATCGTCAAGGGCGATCGCAAGGTGGGTGCGATTTCCGCAGCTTCGATTTTGGCCAAAGTCACCCGGGATCAATACATGGATGACATCGATGCCCGGTACCCCGGTTATGGCTTTGCCAAGCACAAAGGCTATGGCACGGTGGAACACTTGGCGGCGTTGAAATCGCTTGGCGTCACTCCGGTTCACAGACTGAGTTTTGCGCCAGTCGCAAAGCATCGGAGCCTCGCATGACGCCAGAGCTGATTCGGTCGAAGGACAACGCGCTGATCAAGTCAATTCGAGTCCTCGCGCGCGACGGCGGGGCGTACAAGCGATCCGGGCAGATTTGGGTGGAAGGCGATCATTTGATACGCGCTTCCCACTACAAGACGGCAGCTATCGGGCTACTACTTGGAGTCACA
>JALQVJ010000273.1 GCA_023260355.1 Burkholderiaceae bacterium
GTGTTGACCTATCTCACCAAGCCCATCACAAAGGCATTTCAGGGAGCTGCGTCACAGCGTTAACCTTTCTCTTGCCGGTGTTGCCTTCCTCAATGCTGGGCCTACCCGTGAACTTACTCGATTAACGGTGATGCTCCCATCCTGTGGCATGAGCATGATAGACATACCAGCGCTGAAGCGACAAAACCATGAGCGTAGTGTCGGCCGCATCTCGGGCTAATTGCCCGCAGCCGATGGCACCCGCATCTCGGGTGGCATCAGGTACAGGGCTGGCGGTGGCTGCATCAGCGCTGGGGGCAGGCTCGTGAATGGCTTACTCCATGTGCCGCTAGGATCTGATCAGCCAAGAAGGCGCCAAATGGCTATGGTTATCTGCGCCGCCTCGGGATTTTCCTGCGTCTTACATGGTTTCACCGCCAGCCAACTCTTATGACTTGAAGCGTTTTGCCCAGCCGCTGTGCAGTTGCTCTTCCTTCCGCTATTTCCTTTTCAGCACTTGGCTCATCCTCTGGTCGAGCGACAAAAACAACCACAACATGTAGGTTGTCATCTTGTTTGGATTGTTCAAGTTTTGTAATCCTTGTGGTGAGACGCATATCAAGCCTTCTGGGCGTTCTCTAGCGCTTCAACGCGCGTGATCAGTTCATCTAACTCGATGATTTTTGCGACGCCTTGGATGGCTGATATCGCACTCGCTCCGGCCTCTGGCGATACAGCGCCGGTGAGTATCTGGGCGAGCACTGTTTGGGCTTGAGTGGACAGTCCGTCGCTGCTGTCAACAATCACAGGGTTGCTCTCAGCCTTGCGGTTCGGCAAAACCCGATCAAGAAGCATTTTTATCGCTGTCAGATCACCAGCAAGTGCTTTTGTGTGGAGCACTTCAAGTAGCGATGGGACCATAGACTCGATAGTCTCGGTATATGTTGTCCGGCGATCTTTTATGCCGCGGGGGCGACCTGAGGGGTTGCCGGAAATGCCGGGTTGAAATTTCATGATGCAGGTGGGAAATTGGATTACCAATACTGTATATATATCCAGTATTTTCCGCAACACACGAAACTCAGCGATTGCTATTCAAGCCACAAGGTGGACTAAAAGGTGGACTCACCAGTCTCAAAAATGGAAAAGCCCCGCTGATAAAAGGCTGGGGCTTTGATAATGGCGGAGAGAGAGGGATTCGAACCCTCGGTACTGCCTAAACAGTACGCCGGATTTCGAATCCGGTGCATTCGACCACTCTGCCATCTCTCCGATGTTTTGGGCTGTGGTGCCGCCCGAGACTGTACCGCAAATTCGGTGCTCAGTACTCAATCAGCCCTGCAGTGCGGGCCAAATGGCTGGCCTGAGAGCGGCTCTTGACGTTGAGCCTGCGGAACAGGCGCCACAAGTGCACTTTTACCGTGTGCTCTGAGATATCCAGCGCATCAGCGATTTCCCGGTTGCTCATGCCGCGATCGAGCATCACCAACAGTTGCTTTTGGCGCTTAGAGAGTTTCTCAGGAATGGTCGGACTTTCATCGCCCTCGACAGGCGTCTCGTCCTGCATGAATTCTTTCAGCACGCGGGTGATGTGCGCAGCGCCGAGTGACTTTTCAATGTACGCGTCAGCGCCGGCCTCTTGAGCCAGGTCTGCATAGTCCACCGCAGAGGATGCAGAAAGCACCAAAATCGACGCATCTGGGAACATGCGCCGTGTCTCTCGCACGCCTGATACCCCGTGTGTGTCAGGCAAGCGCAAATCGAGGCAGATCAACTCGGGTTCACCGTGCTCGGCGAGAGCTTGTTGAATTTGTGCCAGCCGGTCGATTTCCACAATCTCGGCCTTGGTGCGCAGCCGGCGCAAAAGCATCACCACCGCCTCACGCATCAGGGGGTGGTCGTCGATGACAAAGATACTCATGGCTTACTGCTCGCTCTAGAAGGCTGGGTGCAATGAAATGACTTACATTGGGTAGTCAAATAATACAGCGAAAATCTACACTCTCAGTCACCCAAGGCGCTCTGGACGGTGTTTCGGTTTGCTCGATAGCCTATTTTCAGTAATTCAGGCCAATGGCGGTGCGGACGTCACCCATGGTCTCTCGCGCCACTTTTTGGGCCTTTTGGGTGCCTGACTCGATGATTTCCCGCACCAGTTTCGGGTTGTCAACGAAGGGTTGGGCACGCGCCAACATGGGCTGCTGTTCTTTCAAGATGGCGTCGATCAGTGGCTGCTTGCAAGTCAAGCAGCCGAACGCGGCTTTGGGGCAACCGTCCCGCACCCAAGCGCAGGTTTCGGCGTCCGAGTAGATCTTGTGAAATTGCCAAACGGGGCACGCGTCTGGGTTGCCCGGGTCGCTGACCTTGACCCGAGCCGGGTCAGTGGGCATGCGTTTGACTTTTTGTTCCACGCTGGCGGCGTCTTCGCGCATCGCGATGGCGTTGCCGTAACTTTTGCTCATCTTGGCGCCGTCCAGGCCGGGCAGGCGCGAGGCTTCAGTCAACAAGGCCTGTGGCTCAACCAATACAGCGCGCCCCGTGCCTTTGAACCAGCCCTGCAGGCGTTCTTTCTCTTCGGCGCTGAGTTCGGCATGGCCCAGCACGAATCCCATGGCGCCGTCGAATGATGCCTCATCCCCGGTTTCTTGGAACTTTTTGCGGCTCTTTTCCAACCGCTTGGCGCTGTCTTTGCCGAGTTTCTCGAGCGAGGCCGCGATCAGTGCCTCAAAGTTGGCCTCACGGCCATAGAGGTGGTTGAAGCGCCGCGCCGCCTCGCGCGTCAATTCAACGTGGCTGGCTTGGTCTTCGCCCACCGGCACCCAATGGGCCTTGTAGATCAGGATGTCAGCTGCCTGCAAAAGCGGGTAGCCCAAGAAGCCGTAGGTCGACAAATCTTTGTCTTTCAACTTTTCTTGCTGGTCCTTGTACGTGGGTACGCGTTCCAGCCAGCCCAGCGGCGTTCCCATGGCCAACAGCGTGAACAACTCAGCATGCTCAGGGATGCGGCTTTGCAAAAACAGCGTGCACTTCTCAGGATCGAGGCCGGCGGCCAACCAGTCAATCACCATCTCGTAGACGTTTTGTTCGATGACTTCGCGGTGCTCGTAATGCGTGGTCAGCGCGTGCCAGTCAGCGACGAAATAGAAGCACTCCATTTCCTCCTGGAGGCGCACCCAGTTTTTGAGCGCTCCGTGGTAGTGGCCCAAGTGCAATTGTCCGGTGGGGCGCATCCCCGAGAGTACGCGTTGTTTGGCGGCAGTCATGGTCAGTTAAAAAGCATGTGTACCAGTTGCGGAACCACTGGCATTTGAAGGAAAAAAGAAAAGATGGGGCGCAGCCAAATTTGGCCAACGATGCCCGTGAATACCAGGGCGAGCACGATCAAGATGCCAAAGCGCTCGAGCCTTGCGACTTGGATCGCCAAGTTCGTCGGCAGCACGCCCACCAAGATGCGCCCGCCATCCAAAGGGGGCAGCGGGAACATATTGAAAGCGAACATGCCAATATTGACCATCACGCCTGCGCCGCACATTTTGTAGAAGTACAGCTCCTGCACGCCCACGGCTTGCATGAACAAAGCGAGAAATACCCAGAAAACAACTTGGATCAGGTTCGCCATCGGCCCGGCCAAAGCAACCCAAATCATGTCGCGCTTGGGGCGATTGAGGCGGCCAAAAGCGACCGGAACTGGCTTGGCAAAGCCAAACATGAACTGACCGCCCGTCGAAAAATAGAGCACCAAGGGCAGCACCACGGTGCCCATGGGATCGATGTGCTTGATGGGGTTGAGCGTGACCCGACCCAACAGGGAAGCAGTGGGATCACCCAATCGCTTGGCCGCATAGGCGTGGCCCGCCTCGTGCAGGGTGATGCCAAACACCACGGGCAGGGCCCAGACGGTGATGGTTGTGATCAATTGTGCGATGTCCATGGCGCTATTGTCACA
>JALQVJ010000298.1 GCA_023260355.1 Burkholderiaceae bacterium
AAAACTGCATCAACAATCGCTTAGACGATTGTTCCAAGTTTGCGGGATTAGCTCAGTTGGTAGAGCGATACCTTGCCAAGGTATAGGTCGAGAGTTCGAGCCTCTTATCCCGCTCCAAACAAAGCCCCTTCCAGACCAGGAAGGGGCTTTTTTTATGTCCTATTTCCAAGGCAACGCATGGCAGCAACCGACCAAGACCTTTCCCCGATTGATCCCAGTGAGCGCGTATCCGCTGGCCTGTATCGCCACTACAAAGGCGGGCTTTACGAAGTCATCGACCTCGCCAGACACAGCGAAACCTTAGAGGTCATGGTCGTCTATCGCGCCCTGTACGGTGAGCATGGCTTGTGGGTCCGGCCGGCGCGCATGTTCAACGAGACCATCTTGGTGGACGGACAACTGCGGCCGCGCTTCCTCAGTGAGTCCAATCCCACAGGTGACAACCCTTAAGCGAGGATTCATCACAATGGCCAGATGACTGAAGCGCTCGCCATTGAACACATTGCCTTGCCGCATGGCATCCATTTGGAGTGCCGCGTGCGCGGCCCTGCCCACGGCCCCGTGGTGGTCATGCTGCATGGGTTCCCGCAAGCAGCCTTCGTGTGGGATGACCTTTCGGCCACTCTCGCGGCGCAAGGCTGGCGCTGCGTTGCCCCGAATTTGCGGGGCTTCGCAGGTTCAAGCCAACCCGCTGAGCCCAGTGCGTATCGTGCGAAACACCTCACGCAAGACATCGTCGCGTTGTTGCGTGCCGTGAGCCATCAACCTGTGGCCGCCCTGATTGCGCACGACTGGGGAGGTGCGCTCGCGTGGGGCGTGGCAGCCATGCACCCCGAGTTGATCGCGCGCTTCATCGCGATCAATTCGCCACACTCTGCGACATTCTTGAAAGCCTTGCAGTCAGACCCTGATCAGCAAACTGCAAGTGCGTACATGCACTACCTGTCCAGAGACGATGCCGCCGAACGCCTCAGCCTGAACCGCTTTGAGAAGCTTTGGGGTTTTCTCTCGCGCCACGATAAAGCAGGTGCGACCGCGCCCTCGTGGCTCACGCCAGAACTGAAAAAAGCGCATGAATTGGTTTGGGCACAAGGCCTGGTGGGGCAGTGCGCCTACTACCAGCAGTCACCGCTCAAGCCACCGCTGACGCCGACTGACGCAGTGATGGCAATGCAGTTGCCACCAGAGATGACGCATGTTCGGGTGCCAACGGACGTCATCTGGGGACTGCAAGACGAAGCCTTGCGGCCCAGCTTGCTCGAAGGGCTGTCAGATTACGTGGATAACTTGCGCATCCACCGATTCGAAGACGCATCGCATTGGGTTTTGCACGAGCAACCCGAACGCGTGGCGGCTTGTGTGCTCGCAGCTTTGCGGCGCGAACTGCCAGCGCAATGACCACCAGTCGCTAACAGCGCCTGTTGCAGCCGCATGGCGTGTTTGATGCCCGTCAAGCCAAGTGCTTGCCGAACTTGCCAACCCACCTAGGGGTGTGACAATGGACACCACGCCAAGAAGACAAGGAGCCCATCATGCTGTATCGATTCAAGTCTCAAGCCACCGGCGATTTGGTCATGCTCGAGGCCGATGGCAAACACCTTTTGGAAATTTGGGGCAAGGACCCCAGCGGCCCCGGCGTCTTGCTCTGTGCCGACATGGATGCGGCGGCAGCGGCATTGGTGAAGTCTGCTGAGGACGAAGAGCGCGCTATCCAAGCGGCCAAAGACGACGCCAAGGCCGCGGGTGAGCCCCCGCCCGATTTGCCGCCAGTGGCTTGGCGCGCGCGCATCCAACCCATGCTGCAAACCCTCAAATACTGTCAGGCCGAAGACGCGCCGCTGCGCTGGGAGGTGTGATTACCCCCCCCACCCATCGCAGCGCACACCCCACGACGTCTGCGTGGGCCTTGCGACAGCGGAGA
>JALQVJ010000379.1 GCA_023260355.1 Burkholderiaceae bacterium
GGTGTGAAGGCCGACCCACGGGAAAGCCGACCTGCGGGAAAGCCGACCCACGGGAAAGCCGACCCACGGGAAAGCCGACCCACGGGAAAGCCGACCCATAGGCAAGCTGAGCTTTGGGTCAACTGAGATGGCGGCCGGTTGAGACTGCGGTGACAGGGACATGTGGAAAATTTTCTGAATTCCAGTGATCATGTTTGCATGAGACTGTTTTCCTATCGCGACCGACCTGTGCACTTGGGTCCTTACCCGTTGGAGCGTTTGCGGCGCACCGACCAAACCCCAGATGGCTCGCGATTGCCGCCCATGCAAGCGCTGTCGTTTGCGCCAAGCCATGCGACATCGATTGGTCCGGCGATGGGGCGCTATATGGCGATGTTTGATTTGGTGCGCGACGGCACCACATCGGCGTTGGATGCTGAAATCCCGAGCGATCCCACGGCGCGCTCCCAGCACTTGAAGGCCGCTGGCTACTACTTTGATGCATCGATCATGGCGACCGGCATGATCCCCGCATCTGCGCGCTTGAGCGTGCCCATCCGAAATCCGCAGGTGCAGGCTTTGGGCGCAGAGTTGGAACGCAGCCAGCCCAAGAGCTTTGCCGCTGGCATGGACATGATCTTGGCCGACGTGTTGGACTCGGCCCGCGCCGTTCACGGGCCGATTGATCACCATACGCACGCCTTGGTGATTGCCGTGGAATACCCGCGCGACCCGGCTGCGGACGAGCCTGGCTGCGAGTGGTTGGATGAGCACAGCCAAGCGCAACGCGCGGCTGTGTTGTCGGCGCAAACAGCGGTGTTGCTATCGACCTATTTGCGCATGCTCGGCTTTCAGGCGCGGGCCCACACCGCCACGTGCAGTGACGTGGATCTCATGCAAGTTGCCTTGCACAGTGGCGCGTGTTTGCCCGACGGCACTCACCCCTACCTGGGCCAGCGCTATGGGCTGGCGGTGGTCACGACCACCCTGGAAGTGGCTGCGGATCAGGCCTTGCACCCGGTGCAGCAACGCTGGCGATCTCACGGCTGGCAGTGGTGGTTAGGCAAGGGGACGTTCAAAAGTGCGTTCAACCGAGAGGCCTTTCGCACGCGTGAATTTCGGCAGGGTGCGCACCCGTTTGAACAACTCAAGCGCCGCGATGAGCCCACGACGTTCATTGACCATGAGCGCGTGCCGCGCTTTCCCAAGCGCGCCGATTTCTTTGCGCGGGCGTTGTTTGGGGACTTGGGCAAGGCGGTGCAAGACGACGCCAAGAATGCGCACTATGTGATGAAGAGCCCCATTGGGGCCTGTGCCCGTCGGGCCTTGGGTGCACTGTTGCTGCTGCAGTTTGGTGAGGCCCGCAACCCCATCAGCCCCACGGTGGCTGACCCGCAAAAAAATGCCGATCGGGTGAAAGCCACCGCGTACTTTCTGGGCGTCGATGCGGTGGGTTTGTGCCATGTGCCCGAGTGGGCGTATTACTCGCATGATGCGGGTGGCAACCCCATGCCGGCTTATCACCAAGAGGGCATCAACCTCTTGATTGATCAGGGCCACGAGACCATGGACGGTGCGAGTGGCGACGATTGGATTTCAGTGGCGCAAAGCATGCGCGCCTATCTGCGCTTTTCGTTGCTCGGCGGCATCATCGCGGAGCACATCCGCGGCTTGGGCTACTCGGCCCGCGTGCATTCGGTGCTGGACGGTGATGTGTTGCAGCCGCCGTTGTTGTTGCTGTCAGGTTTGGGTGAGGTGAGCCGCATTGGCGAGGTGATCTTGAACCCGTTTTTGGGGCCCCGGCTCAAGAGCGGCACGGTCACCACCGATTTGCCGATGGCGCCCGATCGCCCGATCGACTTTGGCATGCAGCAGTTTTGTGAGAGCTGCAACAAATGCGCGCGGGAGTGCCCATCTGGCGCCATCACCGCTGGGCCTAAGGTGATGTACAACGGTTACGAGATTTGGAAGAGCGATGCCGAAAAGTGCACGCGCTACCGCATCACCAATGCTGCCGGCGGCATGTGTGGCCGCTGTATGAAGACCTGTCCTTGGAACCTGGAAGGGCTGCTGGCGGACCAACTCTGGCGACAAGTCGCGATGACATGGCCCGCAACCGCGCCGGCCCTGGCGAAGCTGGACGATGCACTCAACCGGGGCGATATCAACCCCGTCAAAAAGTGGTGGTGGGACATCGAGTTGGATCGACGCACCGGCCGCTATGTGCAGGCCAAGCAGACCAATCAGCGCGGGCTACAAAAAGATTTGGTGCTGCAACACGAGGACCAAACGCTGGCCGTGTATCCCGCAGACACGATGCCGCAGCCCTATCCGGTGACATATCCCGTCAACCGAGAGCAGGGTATTGCGCGTTATCGGGCGTTGTTGTCGCCGCAGCAATATCGCCAGACTTTGGCTGCGGGCGATGCAGATGCGGTCGCGCAGTTGGCACCGGGTTTGCCACCCTTGGCGGGTGAGCCGCCCGTGTTTCCTGTGGTGCTCAAGCGGCGCGAAGACATGGCGGCTGACGTAGCGCGCTATGAGTTTGTGCATCCAGAGGGCAAGCCGTTGCCTGCGTTTGAGGCAGGCTCGCACATCGATGTGGTGATCGCGCCTGAGTATCAGCGCCCCTACAGTTTGGCAGGCGATCCTGCGCACTCGGATACCTATGTGTTGGGGGTGCAACGCGAAGCACCAGAGTCCGGCGGCCGCGGTGGTTCGGCGCTGATGCACCGGGTGTTTCGGGAGGGCAGGCGCGTGTTTGTATCTAGGCCGCGCAACCACTTCCCGCTGCAAGAGGACGCGACCTACACCTACCTGATGGCGGGTGGCATTGGCGTGACTCCCATGCTGACCATGGCCCATCGCCTGCACGCGTTGGGCCGGCCGTTCGAGTTGCACTACAGCGTCGCGAGCCGTCGCAGCGCAGGTTTTCTGGATGAATTGGCACGCGTGCCATGGGCGTCGCGGGTGCACTTGCACATCAAAGACGAGGGCACGCGCGCTGAGCTCGCTCAACTGATCCCCGCATACACGGCAGGCGCCCATGTCTATGCGTGTGGCGCGCCGAGGTACATGGATGAGGTGATGGCGGTGGCCGAGCAACGGGGCTGGCCCGAAGAGGCAAGGCATCAAGAATACTTCTCGGTGCCAGAGGCCGGCGATTGGGTGAACGAGCCGTTCAGGGTCCGCGTGGCCGCCACGCAAGTGGAGTATGAAGTGGCAGCCGATCAAACCGCAGCCGAGGTGTTGAAGACTGCCGGTTTCAACATCGATGAAAAGTGCAGCGACGGGTTGTGTGGCGTGTGCGCAGCGAACTATGACCCGGCAGCCTCGGGTGCGGTAGAACACCGAGACTTTGTGCTCAGCCAAGCGGAGAGACAACACAAAGTCATTTTGTGCTGCTCAAGGGCCAAGGAAGCGGGGGGTCTACTGGTGGTCGATTTCACAGACCAACGTCGCCCATGAAAAAAGCCACCCCCGCGAACAGGGGTGGCTAAATCTCAACTTTAGTTCGACGCTTTGCCAGCCATTAGAAGCTGTACATCACGCCCACTTCGATGGCGTCGCCCTCTTTGGAGGTCTTGCCCTTTTTCAACATGTCAGCGTAAATCGTCATGTTTTTGTAGGCTTCATAGCCAACGCCCATCGATGTTTCGTTGACGCTTTTGGAGCCTGTCTTGACTTTTTGGAAGGCCAAGCCGAAATCGACAGCGCCCATTTTGTATTTGGCTGCAACGCCGCTGTAGTTGGTGTTGTCGCCTCCACCCACCGGCTTGGACTTGCCCACATAGCCAACCAACTCGGCATCGCCAATTTGGTAATTGGCACTGAAGCCATCGGTGGA
>JALQVJ010000073.1 GCA_023260355.1 Burkholderiaceae bacterium
CCGGTGATCCAGCCGATATCTGCGGTACACCAAAACACGTCTGACGGCTTGATGTCAAACGTCCACTTCATCGTCAAGTTGGCCCACAGCAAATAGCCACCGGTGCTGTGCTGCACACCTTTGGGTTTGCCGGTTGAGCCAGACGTGTAAAGCACAAACAAGGGATGCTCTGCACCCACAAACTCAGGCGCACATTCGGTGCTTTGGCCTGCCATGGCATCGTGCATGAACACATCACGGCCAGGAACCATATTGATGTCAGTCTGCGTGCGTTGGAACACGATCACGCTCTTCACCGCTTCGCAACCACCCATCGCTAGAGCTTCATCAACAATGGCTTTCAAGGGCAGCTCTTTGCCGCCCCGCATCTGAAAGTTGGCTGTCACGACCGCCACGGCGCCAACGTCAATGATCCGATCTTGCAGGGCTTTGGCAGAGAAGCCGCCGAACACCACAGAGTGCGTCGCGCCGATGCGTGCACAAGCTTGCATCGCGACCACACCTTCGATGGTCATGGGCATGTAGATCACGACGCGATCGCCGCGCTTGACGCCCTGGGCCTTCAGTGCGTTCGCAAACTGCGACACCTTGGCCAGCAACTCTTTGTAGGTCACCTGGGTCACCGCACCATCGTCTGCTTCAAAGATGATGGCCGTTTTGTTCTCGACCGCAGTGCCCATGTGGCGGTCTAAGCAGTTGTACGAGGCGTTGATCTCGCCGTCATCAAACCACTTGAAGAACGGCGCGTTGGACTCGTCCAATACCCGCGAGAACGGCTTGTGCCAGTTCAGCGTCTCACGAGCCAACTGGCCCCAGAACGCCTCAGGATTGTCATTCGCTTGTTGGCACAAAGCGTTGTATGCCGCCATACCTGAAATCGCCGCGCCGGCCTTGATGCCATCGTTGGGCTCAAACACGCGATCTTCGTGCAACACGGACTCAATCGAACTGGACATTTACCGTCTCCTCTACAGTCGTCGAAAATGAAAATCAAGGCCGGAATGTGACCTGAGGCTCTTACGAGCCACTTACACTCGCGCGCCATACAATGGCGAATTCTGGGCCCAAGACCCAGTTGATCACAACATGCCGCCCCTGGAGTCGCCTCATGAGCACCACTGTTATCCGCCAAGAAGACTTGATTGAATCCGTTGCCGCAGCCTTCCAATTCATCAGCTACTACCACCCTGCCGACTACATCGAACACTTGGCCCGCGCGTATGAGCGTGAACAGTCGCCAGCAGCCAAAGACGCAATGGCACAGATTTTGACCAACAGCCGGATGAGTGCGGAGGGCCACCGTCCCATCTGCCAAGACACCGGTATTGCCAACGTGTTTTTGAAGATCGGCATGGACGTGCGCTTTGAGGGCTTTTCTGGCAGCTTGGACGATGCTGTCAACGAAGGTGTGCGTCGCGCCTACAACCTGCCTGAAAACACCTTGCGCGCGTCCGTCGTCGCGGACCCACAATTCGCGCGCAAAAACACAAAGGACAACACCCCGGCAGTCATCTTTACTGAGATGGTGCCGGGCAACAAGTTGGATGTGACCGTTGCGGCCAAAGGTGGCGGCAGTGAGAACAAAACCAAATTTGTCATGCTCAATCCCAGCGACTCGTTGGTCGACTGGGTCCTCAAAACAGTACCCACCATGGGCGCGGGCTGGTGCCCTCCCGGCATGCTCGGCATTGGCATCGGCGGTACTGCCGAGAAGGCCATGTTGATGGCCAAAGAGGCCTTGATGGAAGACCTCGACATGTATGCGTTGCAGGCCAAGGCCCAAAGCGGTGCAGCCCTGAGTGAAGAAGAAAAATTGCGGATTGAGTTGCATGACAAAGTCAATGCGCTTGGCATTGGGGCACAAGGCTTGGGCGGGTTGACAACGGTGCTGGACGTCAAGATCAAGATGTACCCCACGCACGCCGCGAGCAAACCTGTTGCCATGATTCCCAACTGTGCGGCGACACGCCACGCGCACTTTGTGATGGACGGATCGGGGCCGGTTTACATGACGCCGCCTGACATGGGCGTTTGGCCCTCAGTGAGCTGGGCGCCTGATACGCAAAAGAGCAAACGCGTTGACCTGAACACGTTGACCAAGGACGAGGTCGCCAGCTGGAAGCCCGGTGACACGCTCCTGCTGAATGGCAAGATGCTCACGGGTCGCGATGCAGCGCACAAGCGCATTCAAGACATGTTGGCCAAAGGCGAGCCCTTGCCCGTGGACTTCACCAATCGCGTCATCTACTACGTGGGTCCGGTGGACCCAGTGGGAGACGAAGTCGTCGGCCCAGCTGGCCCCACCACATCAACCCGCATGGACAAGTTCACCGACATGATGTTGGAGCAGACCGGCTTGATTGCCATGGTCGGCAAGGCCGAGCGGGGTCCGGTTGCCATCGAGGCGATCAAAAACCACAAGTCCGCCTACTTGATGGCTGTCGGCGGCGCTGCCTACCTCGTCTCAAAGGCAATCAAAGGTGCCAAAGTGGTGGGATTTGAAGATCTCGGCATGGAGGCCATTTACGAGTTCGACGTGGTGGACATGCCTGTCACAGTCGCGGTGGATTCTGGTGGGACCAGCGCGCACATCACGGGCCCGGAGCAGTGGCAAAAGCGCATCGCCACGGGTGAATTCAAGGGGATCGGCGTCACCGCAGGCTGACTGCCGATTGAGGCCTGCACCCGGCTCCTGCCCACTGCCCCACGAGTCACCTCAAGGCGTTTCACCGAGCCCAAACTCACCGCCGCACAACACC
>JALQVJ010000164.1 GCA_023260355.1 Burkholderiaceae bacterium
AAATACGGCATCAACCGCCAGGAAATGGTTGATAAAATCCTGTTCGGCTATGGCTCGGTTGGCAATGACACGCCGATCACCGGCCACACGCCCATGCCTATGCCCATGCAACAGCGTGTGAATGGCGGCTCACACGGCCCCCATATGTCGATAGCGCGAGCAGCGATCAGGCGCCGCGTGTCCACACCACGCCGAGGAAAACGGTGAACCCCAGCCAATGATTGAGGCGAAACGCCTGGAAACACTTCAAACGGTCGCGATGCCGAATCAAGCGGTAGTGCCAGACGACTTGGGCCGCAGCAACCAGCATTGCCAGCCACCACAATGGCTGGCGCCCAACACCAAGGGCCCACGTCCATCCCGCCAAGTGAATCACGTAGAAGCACATGATCATGGCCACATCCCAAGCCCCCAGGGTGATCGCCGAAGTCTTGATGCCCAAGTGGACATCGTCATCCCTATCCACCATGGCGTACTCCGTGTCATACGCCAGTACCCAACATAGATTCACCACCAACAACACCCAGGCCAGCCCAGGCACAGAATGCCACCAAAACGACCAGCCCTGCCAGGCTTGACCTGCTGCGTGGACCGCTGCAAAGGCCATTGGGATGCCAAACGAAAACGCAACCCCTAAGACAGCCTGCGGCATGGCGAACCAGCGTTTGGCAAACGGATAGATCACGGCCACACCCAGCGCCACCACTGACCAGACCACAGCAACTGGGTTGGTGCTCAGCACCAGTGCAAACGCAATCAGGGCGAGCACTGCGCCCACCTTCAGCGCCTCTCCCGGGGTCACAGCACCCGTCGTCACGGGTCGGTTTGCAGTGCGCTTCACATGCTTATCAAAGTCTCGATCAGCCACGTCATTGACGCAGCAGCCGGCGCTGCGCATCAATACAGTGCCAGCCACAAAGACGCACACCAAATGCCAGCCAGGGAAGCCATCAGCGGCGATCCAAAGCGCGGACAGCGACGGCCACAGCAACAGCAACCAACCTGCCGGGCGATCCCATCGAATCAAGTCCAAGTACAAGCGCCATTTGGAGCGGACATTCAGGAATGGCATTTGTGCACCCCCTCCAAGTGACAATCCATCACAGCTTGCTGGAGCGCATCAATGGCCTCCGTGCGGGTGAAGCTTTTGCGCCACGCCAAAACGACTCGGCGCATGGGTTCGTCCCCTTCGAACGGCAAGTAACGCACGTACTGCCAGTGCGACCACGCGGGGTCCATCGAGGGGGCGGGTTGCCCTAGCGGCGCGTTGACGCTGGACGGTGGCACCGACAAACGCGGCACCAGGGTCACGCCCATGCCGGCTGCCACCATATGCTTGATGGTTTCCAAGGATGATCCTTCGAACCCACGGCTGATGCCTTCGCTGCCCGCTGCAAAGCGCCCAAACTCTGGACACACTTCCAGGACATGGTCGCGAAAGCAGTGCCCATTGGCCAACAACAACATCGTTTCTTTTTTGAGCAAATCAGCGTGCACTGTGGCGCGCTGCGCCAGCGCATGCTGGGCCGGCACCGCCGCCCAAAAAGGCTCATCGTAAAGTGGCACAGTCGTCAACTGGTGGGTCGGGAACGGCTCGGCCAGAATCGCGCAGTCGATTTCCCCCAGCCGCAGTTGCTCTAGAAGCCGGACCGTGAAGTTTTCTTGCAGCATGAGCGGCATTTGCGGCGTGCGCTCGATCACTTTGCGCACCAAGTCTGGCAACAAATAAGGCGCAATCGTGTAAATCACCCCCAAGCGCAGCGGCCCCGCCAGAGGGTCTTGTCCACGCTTGGCGATTTCCTTGATCCCTTGCGCTTGCTCGAGGACCACTTGTGCTTGGCGAATGATTTCTTCACCCAGTGGTGTCACCGTGAGTTCATTGGCTTGGCGCTCAAACAGCATGACCCCCAGCTCATCTTCGAGCTTTTTGATGGCGACTGACAACGTGGGTTGCGACACATGGCAACTCTCAGCCGCTTTGCCAAAGTGGCGTTCACGCGCCACAGCAACGATGTATTTGAGTTCGGTCAGCGTCATGCGATTCAAGCCTTCAAGAAGTCTGATTTTGAACCCATCCACAAGTCAATGTGCGCTTGGGCCATTTCAGGCCAACGCGCCCAAATCATTGGCGCTTCATCTCTGGCCCAATCGAGCACCGCCTCGTCCTCTTGGATATCTGCAAACTTCAGCAAGGCCGCGCCGGACTGACGCGCCCCCAAGAACTCACCCGGTCCTCGCAGCGCCAAATCGATGCGAGCCAATTCAAAACCGTCGTTGCTCTGCACCATCGCCTGCAATCGCTGTTTGGCGATCGGCCCCAAGGGTCCTCCGTACAACAACACGCACGCCGAGGCTTGCGCGCCCCGACCGACGCGGCCTCTCAACTGGTGCAGTTGGCTGAGCCCGAATCGCTCCGCGTGCTCAATGACCATCAGCGACGCGTTGGGTACGTCTACGCCCACCTCGATCACGGTGGTGCTGACAAGCACCCCGATGTGGCCAGCGACAAAGGCCGCCATGATGGCTTTTTTCTCTGCACTTGAAAGCCGGGCATGCAGCAAGGCGGCCATCGGTGGGTTTGCCGCGTGCAGCACAGACTCGCACGGTAGCTGGCCCAACGCCTCACAAACCTGCGCGTAGGCCTCGGTCGCACTCTGCAAATCCAAGGCCTCACTGTCCTCGATCAAGGGACAAACCCAATAGGCTTGGCGTCCGGCTTCGACCTGTTTGACGATGCGGTGCATCACCTCTTCTCGCCGACTGTTGGCGATCGCTCGCGTGACCACAGGCGTGCGACCGGGCGGCAGCTCATCCAAGATCGAGACATCCAAATCGGCGTACAAGGTCATGGCCAGCGTGCGCGGGATTGGGGTCGCCGTCATCATCAGCATGTGCGGCTCTTGCGCTTGCGCCTCCCCAGCGACCCGCTGGCTCAGTTTGCGCCGCAGTGTCAGTCGCTGCTCGACACCGAACCGGTGTTGCTCGTCAACAATCACCAAGCCGAGCTTATGAAACGCAACGCTGTCTTGGATCAAGGCATGGGTTCCCACCACCAAGGCTGCCTCACCAGAAGCCACTGCGGCGAGCATGGCGTCGCGCTCCTTCTTCTTTTGCGTACCCACCAGCCATGCCACCTGCCGGCCTTGGCCCCTGAGCACAGGCTGCAGCCACTGCAACATCTTTTGAAAATGTTGCTCTGCCAAAATTTCTGTGGGCGCCATCAAAGCGCATTGCCACCCTGCCTCGATGCACACACATGCTGCCAAGGCTGCCACGATGGTCTTGCCCGCTCCAACGTCACCCTGCAACAAGCGATTCATGGGCACAGCTAACCCAATGTCTTGCGCAATTTCCTGCACCACGCGCTGCTGCGCCCCTGTGAGCGCGAACGGCAGTTGTTCGAGCAACGCGTTGTGAAGCACCTGCGCCGGCGCGAGCAGGCGCGGGGCCCGTTGGGCGTCGCGCTCCTGTCTCGCGCGCCATTGCGCCAGTTGCTGAGCCAATAGCTCTTCTGCTTTGAGCCGCTGCCACGCGGGGTGGGTGCGATCCTCAATCTCGGCGATTCGACTATCGGGTGGCGGTTGGTGCAAATACTGCAGCGCACGGCCCAAACTCCACTCCTCTCCAACACCCAAGCGCGCCCAACTCTCGGCAGGCACAGTGCGCGGCCACTGGCAGCGACCCAGTCCGCCCAAAATCGCCTTTCGCAAGTACGCCTGAGGCAGCCCCGCCGTGGTCGGATACACCGGTGTCAATGCGTGCGGCACAGGCTCCTCCGCGGGTTTGACCGCAGGGTGGACCATTTCCAGCCCGAAGAAGCTGCCCTTCAGGTCACCACGGATGCGCAGCGCCCGGCCAACGGCCATCATCTTTTGTTGGTTGCCGTAAAAATTAAAGAATCGCAACAAACATTTGTGCTCGCCGTCTTGCACCGTGACCTGCAACTGGCGGCGTGGCCTGAATCCCACTTCACATCGAACCACCACGCCAAGGAATTGGACCGGCTGGCCCGATAGCTCGGGCGACAAGCGCTGCACTTGCGTCTCATCCTCGTAGCGAAAGGGAATGTGCAGCGCCAAATCGACAGGCCGACGCAGGCCCATGCGATCCATCGCCAATTTGGCCGGACTGGCGCGCTTGGTGGCGGTCTGCGGGAGGGATGCGGCCGACTTCGACATGGCAATGATTGTGAACGAATTTGGCCTCGCGCTTGAGAGACAATTCAAGCCAAACACGACGACAGCACTTATGCCAGCGACCACGTATCAACTCAGCGACTTTGACTTTCAGCTTGACCCCGACTTGATCGCGCAGCACCCCGCGACTGAGCGAACGGCGTCTCGATTGCTCAATGGCGAGAACGCACTCCCCGAAGACCTTCATTTTCGCGATCTGCCACGCCTCTTGCGTGCTGGCGACTTGCTTGTCTTCAACGACACAAAAGTCATCAAGGCGCGGCTTTTTGGGCAAAAGTCCAGTGGCGGCCAAGTCGAGATTTTGGTAGAGCGTGTGCTCAATCCAGCGCCTGGAGAGGCGGCACGCGAGGTGGTCGGCCACATCAAAGTGAGCCGCAAACCCACACCCGGTAGCCATATTGATATGGCGGGCTACGACCCTGCGCATCCAGGGCGCGGATTTCGCGCCGAGGTGTTGGGACGCTGGCCGGACGAACAAGGTCGCCTGTTTCACTTCCGATTCAGCGCAGACGCCTACCAACTCATGGACGAATACGGGCATGTGCCCCTGCCACCCTACATCACGCACGCCGATGAAGAGGAGGATGTGCGGCGTTATCAAACTGTGTTTGCCAAAAACCCAGGCGCAGTCGCGGCACCGACGGCAGCGCTCCATTTCGATGAAGCGCTCCTGGCTCAAATCCAAGCCCAAGGCGTCGAGACCGCCAACGTGACTTTGCATGTGGGCGCGGGAACATTTGCGCCAGTCAAGGGCGAATCATTGGATGACCACCACATGCATTCCGAGTGGTATCGCGTCCCGGAGGCAACCGCGCAGGCGATTGAGGCCTGCAAGGCCCGCGGTGGCCGCGTGATCGCCGTGGGCACGACCACGGTGCGCACGCTAGAGTCGTGGGCGACCTCCGGCGAGCGCGAGGGAGACACGCAAATCTTTATCAAACCGGGCTACACCTTTCACCACATTGATGCGCTCATCACCAACTTTCACTTGCCCAAATCAACCCTGTTGATGTTGGTCAGCGCCTTCACGGGCCATGAGCACATGCACCGCCTGTATGCCCACGCGACGGCGCAGCGCTACCGGTTCTTCAGCTACGGCGATGCCATGTGGCTCACCCGCAAGCCCAGTACCTGAGCATTGACGGCACTCAGATTCAAGGACAATGCCTGCATGCTGACATTTGACATCCTCCAAACCGACCCCGCCCGCGAAGACGCGGCAGGCACTTACCTTGGCTCATACGCGCGGCGTGGCCGACTCACGCTGAACCATGGCGTGGTGCAAACACCCATCTTTATGCCTGTGGGTACCTACGGCACGGTCAAAGGTGTCATGCCACGCAGCCTGCACGACATGAACGCGCAAATCATTCTGGGCAATACCTTCCATCTCTGGCTTCGCCCCGGTATGGAAGTGATCCAGTCGTTCAAAGGGCTCCATGGATTTGAGCAATGGCACAAGCCCATCCTCACCGACTCGGGGGGCTTTCAAGTGTGGTCGTTGGGCGATATGCGCAAAATCACGGAGGAGGGGGTGCACTTTGCTTCGCCCATCAATGGCGACAAGCTGTTCCTCAGCCCCGAGATCAGCATGCAAATCCAAACCGTGCTGAACTCCGACATCGTCATGCAACTGGATGAGTGCACGCCCTACCTCTCCGTCGAGAAGAAGACCAAAGGCCAACTCACCACCGAAGCCCAAGCACGCGCCTCGATGGAAATGAGTCTGCGCTGGGCCAAACGCAGCCAGCAGGAGTTTCACCGGCTGAACAACCCGAACGCACTTTTCGGCATCGTGCAAGGTGGCATGTTTGAACACTTGCGCGAAGAGTCTTTGGCCGCGCTCAACGAGCTGGATACGCCTGGCATCGCAGTGGGTGGCGTCAGCGTGGGCGAGCCCAAAGAGGACATGTTGCGCGTGCTGCGCCACATTGGGCCCAAATTGCCCAGCCACAAACCCCACTACCTCATGGGCGTCGGCACCCCCGAGGACTTGGTGGAAGGTGTGCTCAGTGGGATCGACATGTTCGATTGCGTCATGCCCACGCGCAACGCCCGCAACGGCCACATGTTCACGCGATTTGGCGATTTGAAGATTCGCAACGCCAAGCACAAAATGGACGAGCGGCCCATCGACGAAACCTGCACGTGCTACGCCTGCAAAGGGGAAACGCGTGCAGACGGCACGGTGATCGGCGGCTTCTCACGCGCCTATTTGCACCACTTGGACCGCTGCGGCGAGATGCTGGGGCCAATGCTGGCCAGCATCCACAACCTGCACTATTACTTGAATCTGATGCAAGAGATTCGCGACGCCTTGGATGCAGGAACCCTGGGTGCGTTCGTGCGGGCGTTTTACACCAATCGGGCGCGCGGCGTTTGATCCACACCCCGACACCAGCGTGCGCGTTGCTGCGCGACACGCTGGCGTGACTCGGGGTCAGTGACCCGATCGTGCGCGCTGCGCCGACTCCGGCAACAACCCTCGGGGCCTGAACCTGAGGGTGATCAGCAAGATCAATCCCATGGTGATCAAGCGCATGTGGGCTGCGCTGTCGAGCAACTGTTCGCGCCATGGGTGGTTGGGGTCCATGCCCGAAGTGACCGTGCTGAGCAACCAGTGGCCAATGGGCTCGGCTTCCACCCAGAAGAACCAAATCAAAAATCCACCCAAGATAGATCCCAAGTTATTGCCTGAACCGCCCACGATCACCATCACCCAAATCAAAAAGGTGAATCGCAGAGGGTTGTATGACGTCGGCGTGAACTGGCCATCCATCGTGGTCATCATCGCGCCAGCCAGGCCGACAATCGCAGAGCCCAACACAAAGACTTGCAAATGGCGACCCGTCACGTGTTTGCCCATCGCCTCGGCCGCCGCCTCGTTGTCGCGAATCGCTCGCATCATGCGACCCCAAGGCGAACGCAAAGCCGTTTGCGCCAGCCACATCAGCAGGGCCAAGAGAGCGATCGCCATACCGGCATACAGCAACTTCACGTAGATCGAAGAAAAGTCTTGGACCGACACACCCAAGCGGGCAGCCCAATCTTGAACCCACGTGGCGGCTTGCAAATCAATCTCGTATGGCACGGGCCGCGGCAAGCCATTGACATTCTTGACGCCGCGGGTCAACCACTCCTCGTTCTTGAGCACCGCAATGATGATTTCCGAAATCCCCAGGGTTGCGATGGCCAAATAGTCGGAGCGCAGGCCCAGGGTGATTTTCCCAATCACCCAAGCCACACTGGCCGCCAGCAGACCACCCACGACCCACGCGAACACAATCGGCAAGCCCAAGCCGCCCAAGAATCCGGTTTGTGCGGGATTCACAGACTCGATGGCCTCAACGGCAGGATCAAACACCGCACGGAATGTGAAAAAACCCACCACGATGATGGCGATCATCGCATTGCGTCGCATCGGGCCTTTCCTCAGACGGCGGTGCGCCATCACAGCGGCAACGACCGTGACGACGAGCACCAACAGTGCCAAGCCGATACCACTGCCACCGGCCTCCCATGCTGGCGCCACTGGCTTCATCGAGACCAGCACGCCTGCGATGCCGCCCAGGGCCGCAAAGCCCATCAAGCCGACGTTGAACAACCCGGCATAGCCCCACTGCACGTTCAGGCCCAGCGACATGATCGCTGCGATCAAGCAGTAATTGAGAATGGTCAACGCCAAAGACCAGCTCTGGATCAACCCCACCGCGACCAAGGCTGCGGCGATGACACCAAACAACCAAATCGCTTGTATAGAAGTTCGTTGGGTCATACCGATTTCCCCGCAAAAATACCGGTGGGTCGCAACAACAGGACCAAAACCAAAATCACAAACGAGACTGCAAACTTGTAGTCTGTCGACAGCAACTGCACCAGTCCATCCGGAGCCCATGATTCGGGCACCCAGTAAGTGATGAACTTCTTGTACGCATAGGTCACCGTGACCTCAGAGAAAGCGATCACGAAACCGCCCGCAATCGCGCCAAGTGGATTACCCAAGCCGCCCACAATGGCAGACGCAAAAATGGGCAGCAGCAACTGCATGTAGGTGAACGGCTTGAAGCCTTTGTCCAAACCGTACAGGACGCCGGCGATGGTCGCCAAGGTGGCTGAGATCATCCAAGTGATCATCACCACGCGTTCGGGGTTAATGCCTGACAAGAGCGCCAAATCTTCGTTATCTGAGAACGCGCGCATTGACTTGCCAGCGCGCGTGCGCTCCAAAAACCAAAACAGTGCCGCCACGACAATGACCGCAGTCACGATGGTCAACGCCTGGGATGTTTTGAAAGCCAAGCCCTCAGCCAAGCCAGTCAACTCGCGGAATTCAAGGGCGCCGATGATGAAACGAGAGCCGTCTCCAAAGCGCTGGTCTCCGGTGCCGATGATGAATCGGACCAAGCCATTCATGATGAACATCACGCCAATCGACGAGATGAGGAACACCACAGGTGGCGCGCGCATCTTGCGGTGGTATCGGTAGACCCACTTGTCGGTGACCCAGACCAATGCCATGGTCGCCACCACAGCGAATGGCACGGCCAAGAGGGCGGTTGGCAAGACGCCAAAGCTGACGCCCTTGGATTGCAACCACCATGTCACCAAGATCGTGATCATCGTGCCAAACGCCATGGTGTCGCCATGCGCAAAGTTCGAAAATCGCAAAATCCCGTACACCAGGGTCACACCCAAGGCGCCCAATGCCAACTGGCTGCCGTAGGCTGTGGCAGGGATGATCACAAAGTTCATCAGCAAAACGAAGCTGTTGAGAATGTCTTCCATGTCAGCCTCCCAAGAATGTGCGTCGGACTTCGGGGTCAGCCATCAGCGCTGCACCCGTGTCAGTAAACCGGTTGGCGCCTTGCACCAACACGTAGCCTTTGTCAGCGATATTGAGCGCTTGTTTGGCGTTTTGCTCCACCATCAAAATCGCAATCCCTGTGCGCGCGATCTCAATGATCCGGTCAAACAGCTCGTCCATCACGATCGGTGACACCCCTGCTGTCGGCTCGTCCAGCATCAGCACTTTGGGCTGCGTCATGAGGGCGCGCCCCACCGCCACCTGCTGGCGCTGGCCGCCAGACAATTGCCCCGCAGGTTGCTTGCGCTTTTCTTTGAGGATGGGGAACAAGTCATACACCTGCTCCATCGTGCCCTTGAAATCGTCCTGTCGAATGAAGGCACCCATCTCTAAGTTCTCTTCCACCGACATCGACGTGAACACGTTGTGGGTCTGAGGCACAAAGCCCATGCCTTTTTTGACCCGATCTTGCGGTGACAGCTTGGTGATGTCCTCACCATCCATGCGCACGCTGCCCTCGCGAACGTTGAGCATCCCGAAAATGGCCTTCATGGCAGTCGATTTGCCAGCGCCATTGGGCCCAACGATCACGGCGATTTCGCCTTTTTCAACCGAAATGGTGCAGCCGTGCAGGATGTCTGCACCGCCATAGCCCCCGGTCATGTTTTCGCCAATCAAAAAACTCATTTGGCGCCCCTTATTTGTTCTTCAGTCCGCGGCCCAGATAGGCCTCGATGACTTGTTCATTGGCCATCACCTCCTGCGCAGAGCCTTGGGCGAGGACATGGCCTTCAGCCATGACGATCACGGGATCACACAGGCGTCCAATGAAGTCCATATCGTGCTCAACCATGCAGAAGGTGTAGCCACGCTCCTGATTGAGTCGAATGATGGCGTCGCCGAGCGTGTTCAACAGCGTGCGATTGACGCCAGCCCCGACCTCATCCAAAAACACAATTTTGGCATCCGTCATCATCGTGCGACCGAGCTCCAAGAGCTTCTTCTGGCCGCCCGACAAGTTGCCCGCCAGCTCATCAGCCACGTGTCCAATTTCCAAGAATGAGATCACGTCATTGGCTTTGGCACGCACCTCTTCTTCTTCGGCTTTGACGCGAGCGGGCTGCAACCACGCACCCAACAACGACTCACCGGTTTGGCGCGGCGGCACCATCATCAGGTTTTCACGCACGGTCAACGTGGAGAACTCGTGCGCAATTTGGAAAGTTCTCAGCATCCCCTTGGCAAATAGCTCATGGGGAGGCAAGCCGGTGATGTCTTCACCATCCAGCAGCACTTGACCTGATGTGGGCTTGTAATGCCCCGCGATGACATTGAACAGTGTGGATTTGCCAGCACCGTTGGGGCCGATCAAACCGGTGATGCGCCCTGTTTGGATCGTCAGAGACACATCATCGACAGCATGAATGCCACCGAAATACATCTTGAGGTTTTTGACTTCAATCATGATGTGTAGCACGAGGCGGCGTGCGCCATCGTGAAAATAAGACACGGCCCTGGCTTCTGGCAAGGGCCGTTGGGGATGGAATGCTGGGCAGGTCAGGGGTGGCCTGAACCTGCCGCAGATCACACCGTTTGGTGCAATGAATCAACGATAGCCGGTGGTCTCAAATTTGCCGCCCTTGACTTGCACAGTGCGGTAGTTACCAGCGCTCTCGCCGGGGCCAATCAATTCGACGGCAGTCGCGCCGACGTAATCGATGTCTTTGCCTTCAGCCAGCAGCTTCAACCCTTTGGCCAGCTCGCCAGGGTAGATCTTCACGCCGGGCGCGTTGGCCACGTCGCGAACCTTCATCTTGACTTTGTTGCTGTCGGTTGACTTGGCAGCTTGCATGGCCAACAAGGTCAGCGCAGCAGCGTCATAAGACTCAGGAGAGTAGGGGCCGTTTTTGAAGCCAGCCTTCTTGGTCAACTCGTCGTACTTGGCTGCACCTGGGCTGTCGGTACCAGGCACGACGCCGTAGGAACCATTGAGGCCAGAACCGATAGCGGTGGTCAAGCTGTCGCCGATCATGGCGTCAGGCAAGAAGAACGTGGAGAAGGCGCCGGTGTCCAACGAGCTGCGAATGATGCCGCGGCCACCTTGGTCCAAATAACCCACCACGATCAGGATGTCGCCACCAGCGGATGCCAAGGCACCGACTTCAGCGGTGTAGTCGCCCTTGCCGTCTTCGTGTGAAGCGTAGATCGTGACTTTGCCGCCTTTGGCTTCGAAGTTGGTCTTGATCGAGTCAGCCAAACCTTTGCCGTAGTCGTTGTTGGTGTAGGTCAAAGCGGCCTTCTTGACGCCTTTTTCCATCAACATGTCGGCGATGATCTGGCCTTGGCGCGCGTCAGAGGGTGATGCACGGAAGAAAAACTCGTTGTCAGGAATGGTGGTCAGCGCGGGAGATGTCGCTGATGGGCTGAACAACAGCACGCCCTTGGGCAATGCCACGTTCTTCAACATGGCTGTGGTTGCGCCTGAGCACAAACCACCGATGATTGCCTTCACCTTCTCAGATGACACCAAGCGCTCAGCCGTTGCTGTTGCCGCTGCGGCATCGATACAAGTCGAGTCACCACGCACAGGGACGACCTTTGCGCCACCCAGCAGAGCGCCTGAATCGCTCACTTCTTTCATCGCCAGTTCAGCGCCAGCTGCCATCGCAGGGGCCAAAGATTCTGCGGGGCCAGTGAAGCCCAGGGCCACGCCCACCTTGATGGTCTCGGCCGCTTGCGCGCCCATGACCAATGACGCTGCCAGCGCAGCAACTGTCAAACTCTTTTTCATTTGATTCTCCGTTTTGGTTTTATCCGATAAAGCCCGACTGTCGAGCTTGGGCGATATCGTAGCACTCTGCAACGCGTTGCATCAGTCTAGGGAAAACACCAACACTGGTGTTTGAAAGTCAGCGCTGGCGGGGCTTTGCAGGCGATTTCGCCACCGTCTTGCCTGCGGATTTTCTTGTCGTTTTTGTATTCTTTTGGGCCGGGTTGGGTTTGGTCTTGCTCGCCGCCGGAT
>JALQVJ010000166.1 GCA_023260355.1 Burkholderiaceae bacterium
TACCAAGAACGGTGTACCTAAGGTAAAGCGAGTGTGCACAGGTGAAGATAAATCTCTTGAAGAGAACATGAGGATCTTGCTTCAAAAAGGACGTTCGTCCGGGTTCAGGATTATAGCCGCTACCCAGCGCCTCGATCAGCGCGTTCAGGCCGATTTGGCCGCCATAAAAAATCAGCAGCATCAGCACCAAATCGGGAATGCCACGAATCACAGTGGAGTACAGGCCACCCAAACCGCGCAAGAGCGGCTGGGCGGACAGTTTGGCGCTGGCACCCGCCAAGCCCATCACCACAGCGACCAGCAAGGAACCCAGCGCCACTTGGAAAGTGAGCCAGGTACCAATAAAGATGCTGGTGATGTAGCCGGAGGACATGGGCAGGTGGTTCGCCTATCTCAGCGTCAAGCGATCAATCGCCCCAGATGTCCAAGCCTTTGAAGTACTTGTCGCTGGCTTTCTGCCATTCGCCGTTGGCACGGATGGTTTTGATGCCCGCGTTCAACTTGTTCTTCAGGTCGCCATCGGTCTTGCGCACGGCGATGCCTGCGCCGGTACCGAAGTACTTGACGAAGCTGGCCAAGGGCTTGCCGACGAAGCCATAGCTCTTGCCGTCAGCGGTGTCCAAGAAGCCGCCTTGGACTTCCAACACGTCAGCCACGGTGCCATCCAAACGGCCAGCCTTCATGTCCAGATACACCTGATCTTGGGCTTCGTAGCTCACCACGTTCACGCCAGCAGGCTTGAGTTCACCCATGGCATAAGCCTCTTGGGTTGAGCCCTTGAGCACGCCGATGTTCTTGCCTTTGAGGCTGGCAGGGCTGCCATCGGTCTTGACGGTGTTCTTGACAACGATTTTGGAGGGCGTGTTGTAGTACTTGGTGGTGAAGTCCACCACTTTGGCGCGCTCTTCGGTGATCGACATCGAAGAGATGATGGCGTCGTATTTGCGGGCCTGCAGGCCAGGAATCATGGAGTCCCACACCTGCTCAACGAACACACACTTGGCTTTGATTTCTTTGCACAACGCGTTGGCGATATCGACGTCAAAGCCGGTCGGCTTGCCATCGTCAGTCTTGTAGGTGAAGGGCTTGTAGGTCAGGTCGACCGCAACGCGCACTTCTTTCCAGTCTTTGGCCAT
Source organism: Burkholderiaceae bacterium (assembly GCA_023260355.1). GTDB lineage: Bacteria > Pseudomonadota > Gammaproteobacteria > Burkholderiales > Burkholderiaceae_C > RS62. The sequence continues at coordinate 1,137 of JALQVJ010000166.1, forward strand.
CACGGTTGAGCTCAGGCCCAACACGATCGCGCCCAGCAGTAGGCTTTTCTTCAACATTGGAATCTCCAGTTTTTAAGGTTGATGGCGGTTTTGTATACCGCGCCGGGCCATTCTAGCCGCCGTTTTGCGCGCCAACCGTTAGGGAATACATGACTTTGCGATGGGGGAAGTCCAGCCCATGTGCCGGATTGGGCTTAAAATCGCAACCGTCACCGGGGGTGCCCAAGCGATGCTTAGGCTGAGAGAGTCCCCAATGACCTGATCTGGTTAATGCCAGCGTAGGAAGCGTGATGTGCCTCGGCAAAAGCATCCCTCTCGGGTGTCCTCTGTTGAATCTGGCCACGCCTCTTGCGTGGCCTTTTTTATTGCCAAAGGACACCCAAAATATGCGCGTTTTCGCCCATTTGAACCGAGCCGCAGCCCTGTTGCTGGTCGGTGCCTGCCTTCATACCCACGCCGCAGAGTTGCGCGTGGTGACCCACGAGTCTTTTGACTTGCCCAAACCTTTGCTCGAGCAATTCGAGAAGCGCCAAGGCGTGACGCTTCGCATCGTCAAAGCGGGCGACGCCGGTGAAATGGTCAATAAACTCATCCTCAGCAAGGGGCAGCCCATCGGGGATGTGGTGTACGGCATCGACAACAGTTTGTTGGGGCGTGCCCGCAGCGCGGGCATCTTGGCCCCTTTGCCTGCTGATCTGAAGGACCTCAAGCCCAGCGATGCCTTGGCCCAGGCTGCACCCGAAGCGGTCAAGGCGGCCGATTGGCTGCCTGTGGACTGGGGTCATGTCACCCTCAATGCGGACAAGGCTTGGTTTGAGAGCCAAAAGATGCCCCTGCCCAAGAGCCTCGATGATCTGGCGCAGCCGCAGTACGCCCGCTTATTGGTGGTGGAAAACCCGGCGACTTCAAGCCCCGGCATGGCCTTTTTGGCCGCGTCAGTTGCCGCCAAGGGTGACGGCGTGTGGGGTTGGTGGGCGCAGTTGCGCCAAGGTGGCGTCAAAGTTGCCAAAAGCTGGAGCGACGCCTACTACAAAGAGTTCACTCGCAATGGCGGCACACGACCTTTGGTGGTGAGTTACGCCACGAGCCCGGCGGCCGAGGTGTTTTACAGCGAGAAGAAAATTGAGTCATCCCCGACGCTGAACGTCTCTGTGCCCGGTGGCGTGTTCGTGCAGGTCGAGGGCATTGCCCTGATCAAAGGGGGGAAGCAAGCCGAGGCGGCCGCCCAATTCATGCGTTTCATGCGCAGCGCCGAAGTGCAGTCAGCCTTGCAGACCACGATGTGGATGTGGCCGGCGCAGGCAGGGGTCGCGCTCGATCCAGTGATGCAGCACGCGGGGCCCGCACCACAGGTCCAAGCGCTGGGCGCCGCGACGCTGCATGACTCGGCGAAGGCTTGGCGCCAACGCTTTGCTGATGTGGTCTTGCGTTGAACATGGTGGCTTTAGGCTGATGACATCAAGCTTGGCGCCACATCACGGGTCTTTGGGCCTGGATACGCAGTTGCCAGGGTCGGCGTGCGCATGGCGTTGACTGCAAGACTGGATCGGTCGGGCCGCTTGCTGGGCCTCTTGCCGCTGGCCTTCATCTTGTTTTGGGCGGTGTGGCCCGTTGCGCGGCTGGGTTGGGAGGGCTGGACCCAGGCGCACGACAGTGGCGGCATGCTGTGGTTGTTACCGTGGCAGGACGCCTACCTTCGGGGGCGGCTGCTTTGGTCGCTCGCGCAAGCGGCGATCACCACGGTGTTGGCCTTGGCGCTGGGTGTTCCCATGGGCTGGGTGCTGGTGCGCTGGCGGTTTTGGGGCCGGGATTGGTGGGTGCGAGCGCTCATGCTGCCCTTTGTTGTGCCCACCTTGGTGGCGGCTTTGGGCGTGTTGGCGATGTGGCGTTGGCTTGCAGAAGAAGGCCCCGTGTTGCTCATCTTGGGCAACCTTTTCTTCAACTTATGCCTCGCGGTGCGGGGGGCGATGACCGGCTTTGATGCGGTGAGTGCAAGCCGCTTGGCGGCTGCCCGAAGTTTGGGTGCCACGCCTTGGCGGGCGTTTTGGCGAATCGAGTGGCCCACGGCGCGGGCCTCCATTTGGGCCGCCGCCTGTTTGGTGTTTTTGTATTGCCTCAGTGGGTTTGGTTTGGCCTTGTTGCTGGGTGGCCAGCAGTGGGCGACAGCCGAAGTCGAGATTTACACCCGAGTGGCGCACGATCTCGACCTTGCCGTCGCAAGCGTGTTGGCCTTGTGGATGCTTTTGTTGGCTGGGATCGTGGTGCTGTTGTATGCCGTGGTTTCGGTGCGCCAGCGTGATCGCCTGCGCGGTGACGCCGTGCGACCCCGATGGGCTCAGTGGCGTTGGTCGTCCTGGCCCGTGGCGCTGACATTGGCCGCTCTGCTGGTATTCAACTTTGGTCCCTTGGTGGCGTTGATGGCACGCGCTCTGCAAGCCAGTCCAGCCGCCTGGGCCCATGCGTGGGGGGGCGACGCCGGGTTGGCGATGGCGAACACGTTGCGCTTTACCGCGATGGGCATTGTCTTGGCCGCTGGGTTGGGGGCTTTGCACGGTTGGGTAGCGCAGCGCAGTGCCCTGTGGCGGGCCCTGGGCATGGTGCCTTTGGTGGCCTCGCCGATCATGATGGCGTTTGGGCTCTTGTTGCTGTGGCCCCAGTGGATGGACCAGTTGTGGGTGTTGGTGTGCGCCTATGCGCTGCTGGCCATCCCCTTGGTTGCGACACCTGTGGCCCAAGCGGTGCAGCAGGTTTCGCCGCGCTGGGTCGATGCCGCCCGAACGCTTGGGGCGTCGCCGTGGCGTGCGTTTTGGCGGGTGGTATGGCCACAAGTGAGGCCCGGCTGGCGCCGGGGTGTGGCCTTTGCGGCGGCGACGATGGTGGGTGAGTTTGCGGTGACCTTGCTGCTCTCGCGGCCAGAGTGGTTGACCTTGTCGACTTACATCTATCAATTGTTGGGCCGCCCAGGGGCGCTGAATGCGGAGGCAGCTTGGGTGATGTCTGCGACACTCATGCTGATGTCGTTGCTGATGTTTGCACTGATTGAGCCCAGTCGGTGGGTGGCGCCCGCGAGGATCGCCAAAAACGTGAAGGTGAGCCATGCTTGAGTTGCGCGATTTGAGCCATGCTTGGTCAGACGACCAAGGCCAATCTTGCGGCGTCGTTGCTGATCGTCTGAATTGGCAAATCCCGCGTGGCGAAACAGTCGCTTTGCTGGGGCCATCGGGCAGTGGCAAGTCAACGCTCTTGCGTCTGATCGCAGGTTTGGAGGTCCCAGATCAAGGGGACATTCTCTGGGACGGGCAAGCGATCACGCATGTGCCGCCCGAGCGTCGCCACTTTGGATTGATGTTTCAGGATTTCGCGCTCTTCAGCCATTTGAACGTGCAAGACAACGTGGCCTTTGGCCTGCGAGAACAAGGCCAGTCCAAGCGCGCAGCCCGTCTCCAAGCGCTGCAAGCGCTCGAGGCCATGGGGCTGGCTGATCGGGGCTTGGCGCATGTGTTGTCACTATCGGGCGGTGAGCAACAGCGCGTTGCGCTGGCCAGAGCGTGGGTCACCAAGCCCAAGTTGATGCTGTTGGATGAGCCGTTTTCAGCGCTGGATGCCGATCGGCGCGCGCAGTTGCGTGACGAGTTCAAAGCGTGGTTCAAAACCCACGATATGACTTGTATATTGGTCACGCACGATCAGGCCGACGCCGAAGCCATGGCAGACCACGCATGGCGTTTGGGAGAGGGCCGCGTCACGCCGCTGTGGTGAGGTGGACGCCCTCAAGGCGCTTGGATCAATCGAGGTCGAACGACCAGTTGTCGATCAGGCGTGCTGGCCCAAGCCGCGCCGCGCCCAAGGCCACCAGTTCGCGATCGCCGCTTTGGGGCAACTGCAGGTCATAGCGGCGGCGAATCGTCATGTAATCGGGGCCCCAACCGCGCCCCTTCAGGCTTGAGATCGCCTCTGACTCCAGTTGAGCCCAGTCGCGCGAGCCTTGTTGAACTTGCGCGATCATGGCGCGCAGCGTGCGCGACAAGGCGACAGCCTCGGCGCGCTCGGTGGCGCTCAAGTAGCCATTTCGCGAGCTCAGCGCAAGGCCATCTTCGGCGCGCACGATGGCGCCCCCGTGGATTTGAATGGGCATCGCGAATTGCTGCACCAAGTGGCGAATCACCATGAGCTGTTGGAAGTCCTTTTCGCCAAATACGGCATGGCCTTCTTGGCGCACGTGGCTGAACACGCACTGAAAGAGTTTCATCACAACGGTGGCCACACCTTGGAAAAATCCGGGGCGAAATTCACCCTCCAAGATGCTGTCCAGCGCAGCATCGGGTGTGATTTTGAACGTTTGCGGCTGGGGGTAGAGTTCGCGCTCGTTGGGGGCGAAAACGATGTCACAGCCGTGGGCCTCCAGTTGCGCGCAATCGGCTTCGAATGTGCGCGGGTAGCTGTCAAAGTCCTCGTGCGGCGCAAACTGCAGGCGGTTCACGAATATGGACGCCACACACACGTCGCCAAGCGGCTTGGCTTGGTCGACCAATTGCAGATGCCCGGCATGCAAATTGCCCATCGTGGGGACAAACGATGGGCTTTCAAAAGCGCGCAAATGGTCGCGCAATTCGGCGATGGTGTGGACGACTTTCATGGCCGGTATTGTGCCTCAGGGCCAAGCGGCTTTTGGGTCGATCAGCTGCTCCAAGCGTGCAAAGTGTTGTCCGGAAAGCTGCCATCCTTGACCGCTTTGACGTAGGCGGCCAGCGCCGACTGCACGCTGTCGTTGTCTGCCATGAAATTGCGCACAAACTTCGGGTTCCGGCCCAAATTGATGCCCAACATGTCATGCAGCACCAGGACCTGACCTGCAGTGCCATTGCCGGCGCCAATCCCGATGGTGTGGCAGGTTGGCAGCTCAGCAGTCAGCGTGCTCGCGAGGGGCACTGGCACCATCTCCAAGACCAACATGGTTGCGCCTGCGTCCGAGAGCTCTTGCGCATGCCGGCGCAACGTCGCGCCCGCGTCGTCTCGACCTTGCACCCGGTAGCCGCCTAGGGCGTGAACCGTCTGGGGGGTGAGCCCCAAGTGCGCACACACAGGGATGCCGCGCTCAACCAAAAAGCGCACGGTTTCAGTGGTCCATCCACCGCCCTCTAACTTGACCATGTGCGCCCCGGCTTGCATGAGCACCGAGGCGCTGCGCAGGGCTTGTTCTTTGGATTCTTGGTAGCTGCCAAACGGCAAGTCTGCGATCACCCACGCCGCACCCTGGGCCCGGCGCACGCCGCGCGTCACGCTTTCGGTGTGATAGCGCATGGTTTCAAGAGATACCGCAACGGTGCTGTGCAGCCCCTGACACACCATGCCAAGTGAGTCACCGACCAGCAAGCAATCGACCCCCGCGGCATCTGCCATGGCTGCAAACGTGGCGTCGTAGGCCGTCAGCATGGCGATCTTTTCGCCGCGTTGTCGCATCTCTTGCAGGCGAGGCAGGCTCACTGGGCGGCGCGCGGGCTGAGGTGCGGCGTTGGGCAGCGTGCCGTAAGGTGTGGATGTGTTGTTGGTGTCGTTGGCGGTCATGGCAAAACCAAAGGTTGGCGTGCGACTCAGGCACAAGAAGCCCGTATTTTGCACCCCTTTGAAACCGCGCCGCAGGTGACGCCTTTGGCCCTGAAGGGGCTTGGGGCATCCCGCGTCTCGGTTAAGCTAACGAGCTATGAAACATTTGAGCGATTTCACGGCTGAGGACCTCAACCAATTGGCGCGCGCCGACGTCCAAAAAGCCCTGTCTGAAGATGTCGGCAGTGGTGACCTGACAGCTGCGCTGGTGCCCGCGGATCGCACCGCGGTCGCCAAAATTTTGGCCCGTGAATCCGCGGTGCTGTGTGGCAAGCCTTGGGTCGAAGCCGCTGTGTTGGCGTGTGATCCACATGCGCGGCTGGCGTGGCACGTCGCAGAAGGGGAGTGGTGTGCCGCGGATCAGGTGGTCTTGGAGATCCATGGTCTCGCGCAGCCGTTGCTGACAGCCGAGCGCACCGCCCTCAATTTTTTGCAAATGCTCTCTGGTGTGGCGACCCAAACGGCCCGCTATGTTGCTGCCGTCAATGGCACCCGTGCGGCCATCGTCGACACGCGAAAAACCCTGCCCGGGTTGCGTTTGGCGCAGAAGTACGCGGTCAAAGTTGGCGGTGGTGTGAATCACCGCATTGGCCTTTATGACGCTGTGCTGATCAAGGAAAACCACATCGCGGCAGCCGGCGGCATTGCCCCCGTGTTGGCGCGCGTCAAAGCGACTGCGCCACAGGCACGGTTTGTTGAAATCGAAGTCGAGACCCTAGAGCAACTCGACGAGGCACTCGCATGCGGTGCCTCGATGGTGTTGTTGGACAACATGCCAGTGGAACAACTCGAGGCGGCTGTAGCCAGAAATGCTGGCCGTGCGGTCTTGGAGATTTCAGGCGGTGTGAACATGGATACAGTGACGCGGTTGGCCCAAACCGGGGTCGATCGCATTTCGATTGGTGCTTTGACCAAAGATGTCAAAGCAGTGGATTACTCGATGCGCTTCACGGCGCTGTGAAACTATGACCGATAGCCAAGTCATTGATGTGGAATACGAGCAGCCGGCTTGCTCAACGCAACACGCATGGGCACGGGTGCCTGTGGAGCCCAGTCCCGCACAGCGAGATGCGCTCAAAGCCGAGATTCGCCAGCTGCTCAAGCAGCGCAATGCGGTGATGGTGTCGCACTATTACGTGCACCCCGATTTGCAAGACTTGGCCGAAGAAACTGGCGGCATCGTCAGTGATTCGCTGGAAATGGCGCGCTTTGGACGCGACCATAGCGCGCAAACGCTGGTGGTGTCCGGCGTGCGATTCATGGGAGAGACAGCCAAGATCCTCAGCCCGGAAAAAACCGTGTTGATGCCCGACTTGGACGCCAATTGCTCGCTCGACTTGGGCTGTCCCATTGATGCGTTCAGCGCTTTTTGTGATGCGCATCCAGATCGCACGGTGGTCGTCTACGCCAACACCAGTGCGGCAGTCAAAGCCCGCGCAGATTGGTTGGTCACCTCGAGTTGCGCACTCGATGTCGTGCGTGCACTCAAGGACAAAGGGCACAAGATCATTTGGGGCCCAGACAAACACTTGGGTGCTTATATCCAGCGCGAAACTGGGGCCGACATGCTGATGTGGCAGGGCGCCTGCATCGTGCACGATGAGTTCAAAGCGTTGGAGCTCGAGATGCTGATGGCAGAGCACCCGCAAGCCAAGGTGTTGGTGCACCCGGAGTCTCCCGAAGAGGTGGTGGCATTGGCGCACGCTGTTGGTTCGACTTCAGCGATCTTGAAGGCCGCGCAAGAACTCCCCGCCGATACGTTCATCGTTGCCACCGACAAGGGCATGATGCACAAGTTGCGCAGCTTGAACCCAGGCAAGACCTTTATCGAAGCCCCAACGGCTGGCAACAGTGCGACCTGCAAGAGCTGCGCGCACTGCCCGTGGATGGCGATGAATGGTTTGGCGGGTGTGGCCCGAGTGCTGCGAGAGGGAGTCAACGCCATTGACGTTGACCCGGAGTTGATCCCGCGTGCGCGCTTGCCGATTGACCGCATGCTGGACTTCACCGCTGCGCTCAAAGGCGGCGAAGATGCGGGCGCATTGGTGCCCAACATCGGCGCTGCCTGAGCGGCCCAGGAAGCCGCATCAGCTGAACGCGTGCGAGGTATCTCGCCAAGCGGCAACGCTCAGCGCGGCGGCGTGAGGATGGTCGGCTTGGCCACTGGCAAGGTGTCGGGGTAATCGCGGCTGTAATGCAAGCCACGGCTTTCTTGTCGCATGAGAGCCGACATCACGATCAGATCCGCCACTTGCACCAAATTGCGAAGCTCTAGCAGGTCGCGGTTGACCTGAAACTGGGCGTAGAACTCATGGATTTCACGCTGCAAGAGGGTGATGCGATGCGCCGCGCGCTCCAAGCGTTTGTTGGTGCGCACGATGCCCACGTAGTCCCACATGAATCGGCGCAACTCATCCCAGTTGTGCGAGATGACCACTTGCTCATCCGCGTCGGTGACTCGGCTGTCATCCCATGCAGGCAGGGCAGGCGAGCGACCATGCTGTTGACTCAAGATGTGTTTGGCGGCTGCTTGCGCGTAAACAACGCACTCCAGTAAGCTGTTGGACGCCAAGCGATTGGCGCCATGCAAGCCTGTGTAGGTGGTCTCGCCAGCCGCGTAAAGCCCTGGAATGTCAGTGGCACCGTGGTCATCCACCATCACCCCGCCGCAGGTGTAGTGTGCGGCAGGCACGACGGGAATCGGCTCGCGGGTGATGTCAATACCCAGCTCGGCGCAGCGTGCCCGGATGTTGGGAAAGTGTTCTTCGACGAATGCCGGACCCTGGTGGCTGATATCCAAATACACGCAATCAATGCCGTGTCGTTTCATTTCGAAGTCGATCGCTCTGGCCACAACATCGCGAGGCGCCAGTTCAGCGCGCGGGTCATGGTCGAGCATGAAACGGTGCCCACCCAAATGGGCAGGCAAGCGCAGCTGCCCGCCTTCGCCTCGCACCGCCTCGCTGATCAAAAAGTTCTTGACTTTGGGGTGGTAGAGGCACGTGGGATGGAACTGAATGAACTCCATGTTGGCCACGCGGCAACCGGCACGCCAAGCCACCGCGATACCGTCGCCCGTCGCGGTGTCGGGGTTGGTCGAATACAGGTAGACCTTGCCTGCGCCGCCTGTGGCGAGCACGGTGGCGTTGGCTTCAAAGACGTCCACTTGCGAGGCGTCCTCGTCCAATATGTAGGCGCCCAAGCAGCGCTTGGGGCCAGGCAGGTCCAGGCGCTGGCTGGTGATCAAGTCCACCAAAGTGTGGTGCTCGAACAAATGGATGTTGGGTGTCTGCGCGACGCGCGCCAGCAGGGCGTTTTGCACCGCAGCACCAGTGGCGTCGGCGGCGTGCACGATGCGGCGTTGGCTATGGCCGCCTTCTCGTGTCAAGTGCAGGGCGCCGGCCTCCTCGGTGAAAGCCACGCCCAAGCTGCGCAACCACGCAATCGCGGCTGGTGCACCCTGCACGACCAACTCAGTGGCGTGTGGGTCACACAGCCCCGCGCCAGCGATCTGTGTGTCTTCCATGTGTTGCTCAAAGCTATCGGCGTCACCCAACACGGCGGCGATACCGCCCTGTGCCCAGCCGCTGGCGCCGTCATGGCGCGTGCGTTTGGTGATGACTGCGACGCGTTGTGTCTTGGCGAGCTCGAGTGCTGTGCTCAAGCCAGCCAGCCCACTGCCAATGATGAGGGTGTCAAAAGTGTGGTGAGCCACGGTGTATCGGTTCAGGAGGCGGTGAAAGACAGGCGCACGTAAATGGGGGCGAACGCCTCGGCTTGGGTGATTTCAATCAGGGATTCTTTGGCCAATTCGAGCATGGCAATGAAGGTGACCACCATGACCGGCGCACCGCGCTCGACTTCGAAGAGATCGGCGAATTCAACAAAACGCTGCCCTTGAAGTTTGCGCAGCACCAAGGTCATGTGCTCGCGCACCGACAACTCTTCGCGCGAGATCTTGTGGTGCTGCACCAATTGGGCTCGGCGCAAAATATCCGCCCAAACCGCACGAATGTCATCGACCGAAACGTCTGGGAAGCGGGGTTGCAGCGACTGCTCGACGTAGACCTGGGCTTTGAGGAAATCGCGCCCCAATTGCGGCAAGTCGCTCAAACCGGCTGCTGCCAATTTGATCTGTTCGTATTCCAACAGGCGCCGCACCAACTCGGCACGGGGGTCTTCTGCCTCTTCGCCCTCCGCCGTGGGTTTGACTGGCAACAGCATGCGTGACTTGATTTCGATCAGCATGGCCGCCATCAGCAAGTATTCAGCAGCCAGTTCCAGGTTGCTGACACGAATCTCATCGACGTAGCTGAGGTATTGGCGCGTCACGGCCGCCATCGGAATGTCGAGGATGTTGAAGTTTTGCTTGCGGATCAAATAGAGCAAGAGATCCAGCGGACCTTCAAATGCCTCCAAAAAAATCTGCAGCGCATCCGGTGGGATGTACAAATCCTGGGGCATGGCGAAAAGGGGTTCGCCATACAACCGCGCCACCGCCACGTGGTCAACGACCTCGGGTGTCGGTGGAATCACAGGGGAGTCCAGGCCTCCCTCGTCCGCGCGGTTCATGCCCTCAGAAGTCTGAGTTGGTCTGGTACACGTAGGGCTTTTGCGGGACGCGGCCCGCTTCGATATCGCGCTTGATTTCGCGATTGATCTCTTTGTCCCAAAGCAGCGCACGTCCAGCTTTTTGCTGGGCGACAAGTTCGGGTTTTTTCTGGCGCAAGTCCGCCAAGAAGTCGGTCACGTCTGAGGTGTACTGGGGGTAGGCAAACAGATGCATGGTGAACAGTCTTTGAGACGGGGAAAGTCTGATTTTACTGGCAAGCCAGACGCACGGCAGAGGCCAGGTCAGGGGCCTGGTTTTCAGCGGCGACACGTTGCAGCAAACCGCTGCGCTCGAGCATGTCGCGCGGCTGGTGATCGACACCACTGAAAATCAAGCGGATGCCTTTTTTCTGGCAGGTGTGAAACAAATCGTGCAGCGCGTCTGCGCCGGAGGAATCGATGTAGATCAGGTTTTTGATGTCCACGATGAGCGCGCGGCTTGGCAGCTGCACCTCCAAGTTTTCGACCAGCTTCACCGCACCAAAAAACAGCGCGCCATACAGGCGATAGCCAGCCACCGCGCCCTGGTGCGCTGATAAGGCGGGATGCAAATCAGCGGTCACGGGCTCGGCGCGCGTCAGACTTGAGATGCGATAGATGAACGTCAAGGCCGCCGCAAAGAGGCCAACTTCCACTGCCACGGTGAGGTCAAAGACAACAGTGAGCAAAAACACCGCCAGCAGGATCGCGCGGTAGGGCAGGCGGAATTGGCGCAACTCTGCAAATGCCCGCCATTCGCCCATGTTCCACGCCACAAACATGAGGATCGCCGACAAAGCTGCCAACGGAATGCTCGATGCTAAGGGGGCTGCAATCAGCACAATCATCAGCAACGTGACCGCATGCACGACGCCTGCGATGGGGCTATTGGCCCCGCTTTTGATGTTGGTCACGGTGCGTGCGATGGTGCCGGTAGC
>JALQVJ010000297.1 GCA_023260355.1 Burkholderiaceae bacterium
GGCCATCCACGCGGCCTGACGCGCGTCGGTCCCCTTGGGCACAAAAAAGCACCTCATTGAGGTGCTTTTTTTTTTGGGGTTGGGAGCAACTCTGCCAGCACGCGATGACCAGCACCCCGTCAGATCACAAGGCCTTGGCCAGCTTCGCAACGCCCGCTTCAATGGTGGCCACATCGGCGGTCGCAAAGGACAGGCGAAATGTGGCTGGGTCCGGGTTCGTTGCATAAAACGGCGCACCTGGCACAAAGGCCACGCCCTGCTCGATCGCGCGCTTGGCGAGCAAGTTGGCATCAGCGCCGGAAGCGGTGAGGCGCGCCCACACAAACAGCCCGCCGCCGGGCTCGACAAAATCAACTGCTGAGCCCAACTCACGTCGCAATGCGTTGACCATGGCCTTGGCCCGCTCTGCGTAGACAGGACGGATGCGTTCGAGCGCAGCATTCAAGCCGCCGCTCGCCAAATACGCAGCGGCCGTTGCCTGCGCGTAAGTAGAAGTCGCGGCATCGCTGAACTGCTTGCACATCACAGCCTTGCCCAGCAATGCAGCAGGGGCGATCAGCCAGCCCACGCGAAGACCCGGGGACAAGATCTTAGACAGGCTACCGCAGTGCACCAACCAGTCACGGCTGCCAGCCACTTGTGCGCTCAGCGCCATCAAGCTGGGCGGCGGCGGTGCATCGAAATACAAGTCCCCGTAAGGGTCGTCTTCAACCAACAATGTCTGGGTTTGCACCGCCAATTCAAGCATTCGGCGGCGCCGAGCCAGCGACAAGGTCGCGCCGCTGGGGTTGCCAAACGTGGGGATGAGATAGACAAACTTGGGCTTGTGCTGCGCAATCAGCGACGCCAGAATTTCAGGGTCTGCGCCATCCTTGTCGACTGGCAAAGTGATGATGTTCGCACCGTACAGCTTGAAGCATTGGATGGTTGCCAAAAACGTAGGGGCCTCAACGATGACGGTGTCCCCCGGCGAGATCATGGTTTTGCCAATCAAGTCCAAAGCCTGTTGCGATCCCGTGGTCACAATCAATTGCTCAGGGGCAACTTGGTCTGCGCCGCGCGCGGCCATCCACTGGCTGATTTGCTCACGCAACGGGTTGTAGCCCTCGGTTGCGCCATATTGCAGCGCGCCGCCGGGGTCCGACTGCAATGCCGCCTCACCGGCCACCCGAATGCCCTCCACATCAAACAAGCGTGCATCTGGGAATCCGCCAGCAAAGCTGATGATGCCAGGCTTGCCCAGCAACTTGAAAAGTTCACGGATGGCCGAGGTTTCGATCCAATCCAAACGCTGCGCAAAGTTCAAGCTCATGAGACACAATTCGGGTATGAAAACATCACACATCAAGCCGTTTTTCGCGCACTTGAAGGCGACGAATCCCCAGCCCAACACCGAGCTCGAGTATACGAGCGTGTTTGAACTTTTGGCGGCGGTTTTGCTGTCGGCGCAAGCCACCGATGTCGGCGTCAACAAGGCCACGCGCAGGCTCTTTCCCATTGCCAACACCCCCCAAGCGATCTTGGATTTGGGTCTCGATCGCCTGATGACTTACATCCAAACCATTGGTTTGTACCGCAGCAAGGCCAAGCACTTGATGCAAACCTGTCAAATTTTGGTTGATCAATACGACGGCGAGGTGCCGCCATCACGAGAAGCCTTGGAAGCGTTGCCGGGCGTTGGACGCAAAACGGCGAACGTGGTTCTCAACGTGGCTTTTGGCGAGCCGACCATGGCTGTGGACACGCATATTTTTCGTGTGGGCAACCGCACCGGGCTGGCCCCCGGCAAAACACCGTTGGCGGTGGAGTTGGGCTTGCTCAAGCGCATCCCGCCGGAGTACCTGGTTGACGCCCACCATTGGCTCATTTTGCACGGCCGCTACGTGTGCCAAGCGCGCAAGCCCAGGTGTTGGGAATGCAGTGTCTCCGAGTGGTGCGGCTTCAAACACAAAGAGCCACAACCGCGCTGAGCGTCAGAACGGATGACGTCAGTGCGGCCAACCCCTACAATGTTTGTCATATGGCAGACCCCCAATTGATCCAACAACTCCAAGACCGCGTCGAGCGCTTGTTGCTGCGCCACGAAGAGCTCCGACGCGCCCATGATCTTTTGCTAGAGCAAAACAGCCAATTGACCTCTGAGCGGGACACGTTCAAACAACGCCTGCAGTCCGCTCGCCAGCGCGTGGACGCGTTGATGAACAACCTACCCAACCAAGAGGAGTCTGCGCCATGAGCCGCGTCGACGTTCAAATCATGGGGCAAGGCTACGTCCTGGCCAGCCCCGACGGCGAGGAAGAGGCCTTGCGACAGGCAGCACAACGGGTGAATGACGCCATGTGCAGCATCCGCGATGCAGGCAAGATCAAGGCGCGCGATCGCATTGCCGTTTTGGCGAGCTTGAACTTGGCTTTTGACTTGAACAAACAAAGCCATGCGGCACCGCAGACAGCCCCCAATGCCGCACCGGGCGGCGACGCCCATGGGGATGGCATGGAGGGTGATCAAATTCTCCAGTCATTGATCAGCAAAATCGATCAAGCCCTGCAATCTGACGGGCAATTGCTTTAAGCGCGATTTTCGACACCGACCCGGCCTACAATGCAGGCGTCTGCAAAGCGCGCCGGGCTTTATATTTCCTTGAACCAATGCTCACTGAGCTCGGGCTTGGTACATCGCTGGGTGGGTGTGATCGTCTCGCGTCAGACGAACCCGAAGCCCTGCTGCCCTCGCCCACCTGAACCCCCGGTTCAGGAATGCGGCCCGGCGGCTTTCGCAGACACCCATTCAGCTGCATGCAAAGGTCACCATGATCGAACCCACCCTGATTGTTGAGCTGCTCCTCTTGGGCGCGGGAACAGGTTTTTTGGCTGGATTGTTGGGAATTGGCGGGGGCATGATCATGGTCCCGTTCATCACATACATCTTGACCAACAGGGGTGTACCAGACAGCTTGGCGGTGAAAATGGCTATTGCCACGTCAATGGCCACCATCATTTTCACGAGTCTCTCAAGCGTTCGCGCTCACCACAAGCGGGGCACGGTGCTTTGGCCATTGGTGATGCGCTTGGCACCTGGGATTGTGCTGGGCTCTGCCATCGCCAGCCTGGGCGCGTTCAGCGTGGTCAAGGGCCAAAGCCTGGCGCTGGTCTTCGCGGTATTCGTCGGCTTCTCCGCGCTTCAGATGTTGCGCAATGCCAAACCCAGTCCGTCTCGGGAGTTGCCGGGGACGATCGGGCAGTTCGGTGCCGGCGGGGTCATGGGCTTTTTATCTGGCTTGGTCGGTGCGGGCGGCGCATTCATCAGCGTGCCGTATATGACTTGGTGCAACGTCACCATGCACAACGCCATCTCGACCGCCGCCGCGTTGGGGTTTCCCATTGCCTTGGCGAACGTATCAGGCTACATCTACAGCGGTTGGTCAGAGCAAAACTTGCCCGCCGGCGCGTTTGGCTACATCTTTGTGCCTGCTCTCGTGGTCATCGCCTCGGCGAGCGTGCTGGTAGCCCCGCTGGGTGTGCGGGCCGCACACGCGCTGCCCGTCGCGAAACTGAAGCGCATATTTTCCGCGCTGTTGTTTGGCCTTGCCGCGTACATGTTGAGCAAAGCGTTCTGACGCGCGGGCGCGGCATGGACCCGCGCCCTGCTGACTCAAGCCCTGGCGCTCAGCTCAATGGATCAACTGGTGGGACACCACGACACCATCTTGGTCGGCATAGATCCACTCGCCTGCCCTCACCCACACGCCACCCACCTGAATGGGCACGCCGGTCAGCCCCTGGTCTTTGCGCGATGTGGGCATCGGCACGTGACCTAGCGCAAAAATACCTACCGATGCGGCCTCTAGCTCTCGCAGATCGCGCACGCACCCACTGATCACCAACCCTGCCCAGTTGTTGCGCGCTGCAGCGGCCGCCAAGTTGCCGCCCAGCACCGCCTTGCGCATGGAGCCACCCGCGTCAACGACGAGCACGCGCCCTTCACCTGCGGATTCAACCGCCGCCTTGACCGCGGTGTTGTCCTCAAAACACTGCACGGTTTGAACGGCGCCATAGAACCGCTCAACGCCACCGTAGCTGCGCCAAGGCATCGCCAAGACCCGAAACTGTCCAGATGCATCCTCTTTATGCGCATCACAAAAGTCACAAGTTGAAAACATGAATCCCCCGCTGGCTCGATTTGACTGGCTGGAAACTTTACCTGAATCCCCTTGGAAGGCGCTCGTGTGCACTGATCTGGGGATTCTTATTAATTTGATTTAGTTCAAAAGCGTTATACGACGGAAAAAAAGATCCGGATATACCCTGTGTCCCATATAAATCGACCCATATGGCGGTAGGATCTATGCAACCCTGTCCCCGGGTTGAGCGATGCGCCTCCTTCGGGATAGCGGTTCGACATTCATGACAAATACACAAGGAACAACTTGCAATGGCAACAGAAACCAAACGCAAACCCAACGCCGCATTCATGAAGCCCATGCAGCCCAGCGCTGACTTGGCTGCTGTGATTGGTGCGACCCCGATGCCCCGCACGGAAGTCACCAAAAAGATTTGGGAGTACATCAAAAAGAACAACCTGCAAGATGCTGCGAACAAGCGCAACATCAATGCAGATGCCAAGCTGCGCGTGATTTTTGGCAAGGACCAAGTCACCATGTTCGAAATGACCAAACTGGTCAGCGCACACTTGTCCTGATCCCTCGCCGCCGTCACAGTGACGGTTGGGCACAAAAAAACCGGCTGTTGCCGGTTTTTTTGTGTGGATCAAAGATCCCGCAGCCGAGCACTACTCTGACGGATCAGGGCATCGGCGTTTGCGACCCTCCTCCCCATCAATGCCTCACAGCGACGACCGCCGCCGCACCATGGTGATCCTCAATTCGCGGATGAACGGCTGGCCTCACGGATTTCGTTCAGGGTCAATTTCGGTGTGATGACTTCCGGATCAATCACGACTTCGATCAAATAGCCCCCTGTCGCGGACCAGGCCTCTGACCAAGCCTTTTCAAAATGCTCTGTTCGCGTCACGCGTGACGCTTCGAAACCATAGGCTTTCGCCAAGCCGACAAAATCTGGATTGTGCAAACCAGACCCAGCCAACCTGGCGGGATATTCACGCTCTTGATGCATACGGATGGTGCCGTACATCCCATTGTTGACAAGGACAATGACAAGTCGGGCGCCCTGTGCAGTGGCGGTGGCCAATTCTTGTCCGTTCATCAAGAAGTCGCCATCGCCAACAAACGCCAGGACGGGCCGACCTGAAACAATCGCCGCGGCGATGCCGGCGGGTGCACCGTAACCCATCGAACCGTTGGTCGGTGCCAGCTGCGTTCGCTGCCCCCTCGCCCAACCAGGCAGCGGATAGAAGCGATGCAACCACGTGGCGAAGTTACCGGCGCCATTGGTGCAGACCGTTTCGGCAGGCAAGTGCGATCGCACGTGCGCCATGACCGCGAACATGTCGACGTCACCTGGCGTCTCGCGGCGCGCGTGAACCGGTGACGCGTGTCTCTCATAGGCCTGCCTCAACTGCACTCGCCAGTCGCTCCACGCGCAATTGGGTGGCGAAGCGCTTTGCGCCAATGCAGCCGCGATGGCGGCCATCCCACTGTTGATCGCCAGCGTTGGCGTGTAAACCCGATAGAGTTCTTCTGGGTCAGCATGCACATGCAACAAGCCTTCTCTGCGCTGGCCAACCGGCACAAGCGCATAGCCGCTGGTCGTGGACTCGCCGAGCCGCGCACCCAAAACGAGCAAGACATCGGCATCTTTGACGGCAGCCGCCAAGTGGGGAGCAATCCCCAAACCAACGTCCCCCACGTAGTTGTCATCGCGGTTGTCAAACAGGTCTTGGAAGCGAAACGCACACGCAACAGGCAACCCCCACTGATGGGCAAACGACTCAACGTCCAAGCACGCCTGCGCGCTCCAGCCTCCACCGCCCAAAATCACCAATGGCTTCTTCGCACCGCGAAGGTGGCTCAAGAGCTCAGCCAAACCTGCAGGATCCACGCCCCCTCTCACGGCTTCTACACGCGGCAGAGGCAACGCCTGGGTCGATTGCGTCAACATGTCTTCGGGCAATACGAGGACCGTGGGCCCAGGGCGCCCATTCATGGCAACGGCAAATGCGCGTTGCACGTACTCAGGGATTCGATTGACATCGTCGACGCGCTGCACGCTCTTGGCCAGTGGGCCGAACATGGCAGTGAAATCCACTTCTTGGAAGGCTTCCCTGTCTCTCGCATCTTGGGCAACATCACCGATCAGCAACACCATGGGTGTGGAGTCTTGAAAGGCGGTGTGCACGCCAATGCATGCATTGGTTGCGCCGGGCCCCCGCGTCACGAAACACACGCCAGGTCGCCCAGTCAATTTGCCAACGGCCTCGGCCATGTATGCGGCCCCACCCTCTTGCCGGTTGGGGATGAATTCAATGGCGTCGGTGTATTCATGGAAGCCATCCAAAGCGGCCAAATAGCTTTCACCAGGCACGCCGAACACATGTTTGACGCCTTGTTCGATCAGGCAGCGCACCAAAAGGT
>JALQVJ010000322.1 GCA_023260355.1 Burkholderiaceae bacterium
GCTTGGGCGCGGATATGCGCTGCCACCACGCCACGGGCTTGCATCACTTTGATGTGATCGATGCACTGAAAGACCCCTCGTCAGCTTTGTGTGAGGCGTGGTTGGGTTGAGACGATGGCCACAAAGAGTAGCAAGGGGACACGGAGGGACACGGTAGAACCAGTTTGTCGTCTCAACAGACTGTGGGAAACGCCAGATGACAAGCTCTGCGCTCTCCTCTAGCATCTCGCCCATGACACACACCTACAACCCTGATCTCGATCTTCAACTCACCGTGGATGTCCCACTCACGCCCGAGCAACTGTTCGACGGCTGGACCAACCCCGACACCCTGCCCAAGTGGTTTTGTCCGCGCCCTTGGAAGGTGGTTGAGTGCGAAATCGACCTCAAGCCAGGCGGTCGATTTTCAACGGTGATGCAGTCGCCTGAGGGTGAAAATATGCCCAAGAGCCATGGCTGTTTTTTGCATATTGAGCCTCACCGCCGATTGGTGTGGACGGGCATGCTGTCCGAAGGCTATCGGCCCAATGTGATCCCTCCACTCGGCTTTGGTTTTGTGTGCGATCTCAGCTTCACCGCGTTGCCTGAAGGGGGCTCTCGCTTTCACGCAATCGTCATGCACGCCGATGCCGAGGGCAAGACCAAGCACGAGCAGATGGGTTTTGACCAGGGCTGGCGCATCGCGCTTTCGCAATTGGTCGAGCTATACCCATGAGCGCTGCGGGCCCGAGCCGGGCATGAGCGTTGTCTTGCACGACGTACCATGGGCGCTGTGCAACGCGCGACATCCGGCGCAGGAGTGCGGCCCTAAAGTGGTACGAACCTGTTCTCTCGGAGCCTGCCGTGCCCCCCATTCGCAGCATCAAAGACGTCGCACAACTGGAAAGCCAAGACTACGACGCGCTGATCCCCTACCGCTCACCGTATGAGGTGTTGAGCCACGGCGCCAAGACTTTTGGCGACCAAGATGCATTGCGGTTTTTGCACACGGGCGATCCTGACACCGCCTTTGATGTCTATAGCTACCGAGACCTGTTGGACCAAGTTAGACGCGCAGCCAACGCCTTTCATCGGCTGGGTGTCAAGCGGGGGGAATCGGTGGCGTTTTTGTTGCCCAGCATTCCGCACGCCTATTTCACTTTGTTCGGTGCCGAGACTGTGGCGCATGCGTGCCCAATCAACTATTTGCTGCAGGCAGATCACATCGCCGAACTCTTGAGCAGCGCCAACGCCACGGTGCTGGTGGCCCTGGGGCCGCACGAGTCGCTGGATATTTGGTCCAAAGCAGCAGCACTCAAAGATCTGTGCCCCAACCTGCGGCATGTCCTGAGTGTGGGCGAGCATGTGGACGGGTTCGATCGCCTCGAGGATCTCATGGCGGCAGAGCACGCAAATGAACTCATGTTCGAGCCGCCGCGCCATCGCGACGACATCGCGGCCTACTTTCATACGGGCGGCACGACGGCCACGCCCAAGCTCACGCAGCACACGCAAGGCAATCAGGTCCACGCCGCGTGGGGCGCTGCGCAAATGTACGGCATGCACGCGGGGGACGTGATCATCAATGGCTTTCCGCTGTTTCATGTGGCGGGGTCATTTGTGTACGGTCTATCCGCTTTTGTGGCGGGCGCCACCATCGTATTGCCCACATTGCTCGGCATGCGCAACCCGACCATGGTCCGCCACTACTGGAGCGCGGTGGAGCGGCACAAAGTCACCTTGCTCGCAGGCGTCCCAACGGTGATGACAACGCTGCTCAATGTACCCATCCAAGGGCAAGACGTTTCAAGTGTTCGCTGTATGTTGACGGGTGGCTCGCCGTTGCCGACCGAGCTGGCCGCACAGTTTGAGGCGCAGTACCAATGGCCGGTGCGCAACATCCTGGGCATGACGGAGTCAGCTGGCGTGATCAGCATCGTGCCGTTCGCGGGCGAGCGGGTGCCTGGTTCTTGCGGCTTGCGGCTGCCATTCACGCAGATCAAAGTGGTGGCGCTGCGCGACGATGAACCCGACATCACCCGCGAATGCGCTGCGGGCCAAACCGGCGTGGTCTTGATCAAGGGCCCCAATGTCAGCCCAGGCTACACCGACCCCAAGCGCAATGCCGGGACCTTCACCCCAGACGGCTGGCTGATCAGCGGCGACCTGGGTTATATCAGCGAGCGTGGTGAGCTGCACATCAATGGCCGTGCCAAGGACGTGATCATCCGCAGCAGCCACAACATCGACCCAGTGGCGATTGAAGAGGTGTTGTTGAGCCACCCCGCCGTGGAAAACGCCGCAGCCGTGGGCGCGCCGGATGGCTATGCCGGCGAGCTGCCAGTGGCGTTTGTCACCCTCAAACCCGGACAGTCAGTCACTGGCGAGGACTTGCTCAACTACGCGGCGCCGCTTATCCCAGAGCGCCCTGCCATCCCCAAGTCCATCACCATCATCGACACCATGCCAATGACGCCCATTGGCAAGATCTTCAAGCCCGCCCTAAGGGTGTTGGCCACGCGCGCCGTGATCGCACAGATCGTTGAGGTTGATCTTCAGGCGCCTGCGCTGCGCAGCTGGCGAGTGCAAGAGGTCAACGGCAAGGTCACCGTGGTGTTTGAAACCGAAAGCAACCCCTC
>JALQVJ010000194.1 GCA_023260355.1 Burkholderiaceae bacterium
GGCAGACATCGCTGCGCCTGAGTCCAAGGACAACAGTGCGCAAGCAGGCACAACGACCCCAGATACCGCGGATCCGCTGCTTCATGACACGATCGACAACGCTTCTCGCCAGCATCTCTTGACCAGCGCCACGTCGCAACGATTGATGGCCTCCAATGCCCCTGTGGTCGCTCTGTGGAAATGGGTTGCGTTAGGCCTGCTGCTGGCTTTCCTCGCAGGTCAATTGATCATGGGGCAACGAGAGTTCATCGCGGCGCGATGGCCACAAACGGCTGAGCCACTCAAGCGCATGAGCGACGCGATGGGTCTTGATCTTGAGGCGACCAAAGACGTGCGGCAATTGCACATCGCGCACTCCTCTGTGACGCGTGTCGATGCCCAGCAATTCCAACTGGAGTTGGAGGTCAAGAACGATGGTCTGATCTCTGTCGCGCTGCCGCAGTTGGAGCTCGCGCTCCTCGATTCAGAAGGACACGTGTGGGCGCGCCGCGTTTTAGCTCTGGTACCGGCTGATTCAAAGACAACGATTTTGGATGCAAATTCTCGACAAGCGGCCAAAGCCTTTTGGCGCATGAACGAAGAAGATGCCGCCAAAGTCGATGGCTACAAATTGCGCTTGGTGTATCAGGCTCTCAACTGACATTCGCTGAGGCCGTAAAAAAAGCCCAAGGTTACCCTTGGGCTTTTTTATGAAGGCACTTTCTTACGGCTGATTGCCAGTCGGGAAAGGCCAAGCTGCCTGAGGCGTCAAGGTTGTCTTGGCGGCAGGGGCAGGCTTTGCAGCAGGCTTTTTGGCTGCGCTTTTCTTAGCGGCAGGCTTTTTAGCAGCAGGCTTCTTGGCAGCAGGCTTTTTGGCAGCTGCTTTTTTCGCCGCTGGCTTCTTCGCTGCAGCTTTCTTCACTGCTGGCTTCTTAGCCGCGGCTTTCTTCACTGCTGGCTTCTTCGCAGCAGGTTTTTTTGCGGCTGGTTTTTTCGCTGCCGCTTTTTTGGTTGCAGTTGCCATGATTTTTCTCCTTATCGGATTTTGAAAAAACACTTTCGAAGCAGCAGCGCCTCAAAAGCGACTCAGCGACATGGCGGAATGTTTTCCACCATGTCGCTGAATTCGAAAGCAAAGCCCGCCGATCGCCACGACGTGGCGTTCGAAACGGGCTTTGCGATGTTTGGTTGCAAGTTTTGCATCAATCCCAAGATAGCGTGCCACCTGTTTGATATTCGATGACTCTTGTTTCAAAGAAGTTGCGCTCCTTCTTCAAGTCAATCATCTCACTCATCCAAGGAAACGGATTTTCCTCGTTAGGATACAACGGATCGAGACCAATTTGAACTGCTCGGCGATTTGCGATGTAACGCAGGTAGCCTTTGAACATCGAAGCATTCAACCCCAACACGCCGCGAGGCATGGTGTCTTCAGCGTAACGGTATTCCAACTCGATTGCTTTTTGAAACAACTCGACGATTTCAGCCTTGAATGCCGCCGTCCACAACTGAGGATTTTCAAGCTTGATCTGATTGATGAGGTCGATGCCGAAGTTGCAGTGCATGGATTCGTCACGCAAGATGTACTGATACTGCTCAGCAGCACCGGTCATTTTGTTTTGGCGACCCAACGCCAGGATTTGCGTGAATCCCACATAGAAGAACAAGCCTTCCATCAAGCACGCAAACACAATGATGGATTTCAAGAGCGTTTGGTCCGCCTCAAGGGTACCGGTCTTGAAATTGGGATCCATGATCGCATCAATGAACGGGATCAAAAATTCGTCTTTCTCGCGAATAGATGAAACTTCGTGATACGCGTTGAAAATCTCAGACTCGTCTAAGCCCAAGCTTTCAACGATGTACTGATAGGCATGCGTGTGAATGGCCTCTTCGAACGCTTGGCGCAACAAAAACTGTCGGCACTCAGGTGCGGTGATGTGGCGGTAGGTGCCCAAAGTGATGTTGTTTGCGGCCAAGGAGTCGGCCGTCACAAAGAAACCAAGATTGCGCTTGACGATGCGGCGCTCATCTTCAGTCAACCCGTTGGGATCTTTCCATGTCGCGATATCGCGCGTCATGTTGACTTCTTGTGGCATCCAGTGATTTGCGCAAGTGGCCAAATACTTTTCCCATGCCCACTTGTACTTGAAGGGAACCAATTGGTTCACATCAGTTTGGCCATTGATGATGCGCTTGTCAGCGACGTTGACTCGGCGACCACTGTCTTGCGCAGGAGTCGCGACATTGTTTTGTGAAGTTGCAGCTGAAGATGAATGAGGCATCACCGGCTTCACAGTAGCTTGCGTCGTTTGATTGTCTTCCCAGGTCAGCATGGTTTTCCTATCGATGCGAATTATTAATGATCATTTAAAAAATGCAAAGCGCCGATGATCAGAAACGCTTGCTTTGTTGCGAGATCACGTCGCACACACAAACGCATTTTTGGGTCGGTGTGTGCGCGTGATGCACGCTGACAAGTGAACCTTACTGGCAAGCCTCACAGCCAGGATCATCGAGTGCACAGAACTTGATGTCCGTCGCCGGTGAGGAATCCACAGCAGGACTGGGTGTCGCAGCTACTGCAGCGGGTGTGCTACCGCTCGACACTGCATTCATTTGACCAGCGCGGCCCGTTGATTTCTCAACGTGCGTCGCAGCCATGGTGCGCAAGTAGTACGTCGTCTTCAGACCCCTGACCCAAGCCAGCTTATAGGTTTCATCGAGCTTCTTACCAGATGCGCCAGCCATGTAGATGTTGAGTGACTGCGCCTGATCAATCCACTTTTGGCGACGGGCTGCGGCTTCAATCAACCAACGTGTCTCGATTTCGAAAGCAGTGGCATACAAAGACTTCAGCTCGTCAGGGACGCGATCGATTTGCGCCAAGGATCCATCGAAGTGCTTGAGATCCATGACCATCACGTCATCCCACAGCCCCAAGCGTTTGAGATCGCGAACCAAATATCCGTTCACAACAGTGAATTCGCCTGAGAGGTTGGACTTCACAGACAAGTTGCCGAAACTGGGTTCAATCGACGCATCGACACCGATGATGTTCGAAATCGTCGCAGTCGGCGCAATCGCCACGCAATTTGAGTTGCGCATGCCGTCTGCTTTGATTTTGTTGCGCAATGCATCCCAATCCATCCGTGCTGAACGGTCGCACTCGACGTATCCACCACGCTGCTGCGCCAACAAGTCAATGCTGTCAGGGGGCAAAATGCCTCGATCCCACAAGGAGCCTTGGAATGTCGAGTAGCGGCCACGCTCTTTCGCCAACTCGCTTGAAGCCCAGTAAGCGTAGTAACAGACGGCCTCCATGGACTCATCCGCAAACGACACCGCTGCGTCAGATCCATAGGGGATTCGCAATTCGTACAGCGCGTCTTGGAAAGCCATGATGCCCATACCTACGGGGCGATGGCGCAAGTTGGAGTCCCGCGCCTTTTTGACCGCGTAGTAATTGATATCAATGACGTTGTCGAGCATCCGCATCGCCGTGTTCACGGTGCGGCGGAGCTTGTCATGATCCAAGACCTTACCGTTGGGTCCGTCGACCAGGTGGCGAAGCAGGTTCACTGAGCCCAAATTACAGACCGCGGTTTCGGTATCACTTGTATTCAGGGTGATCTCTGTACACAAGTTGCTGGAGTGAACCACGCCATTGTGCTGCTGCGGAGAGCGGACGTTGCAGGCGTCTTTGAAGGTGATCCAGGGGTGCCCGGTCTCAAACAACATCGTCAACATCTTGCGCCACAAATCGGTCGCTTGGATGCGGCGGTATAGCTTGATTTCACCTGAATCGCACTTGGCCTCATAGGCTGTGTAAGCGCGCTCGAAAGCTTCGCCAAACAGATCATGCAAATCGGGCGTATCGCCAGGTGAAAACAGCGTCCAATGTCCGCCTTCCATGACGCGCTTCATGAACAAGTCTGGAATCCAGTTGGCCGTGTTCATGTCATGCGTGCGGCGACGGTCATCGCCGGTGTTCTTGCGCAACTCTAGGAATTCCTCGACGTCCAAGTGCCACGTCTCGAGGTAGGTACAGACCGCACCTTTGCGTTTGCCGCCTTGGTTCACTGCCACAGCGGTGTCATTCACCACCTTGAGGAATGGCACCACACCCTGAGACTCACCATTCGTTCCCTTGATATGCGAGCCCATGGCACGCACGCGCGTCCAATCGTTACCAAGACCACCCGCAAATTTGGAGAGCAATGCGTTTTCTTTGATGGCTTCATAGATGCCGTCCAAGTCATCAGGAACAGTCGTCAGGTAACACGACGACAACTGGCTTCGCAACGTGCCGCTGTTGAACAGCGTTGGCGTGCTGGACATGAAATCAAAAGAGGAGAGGATTTCATAGAACTCAATGGCGCGTGCCTCCCGGTCGATTTCATTCAGCGACAGGCCCATGGCCACGCGCATGAAGAACGACTGCGGCATTTCGATGCGGGTCTTGCGAACATGCAGAAAATAGCGGTCATACAGGGTCTGCAAGCCCAGGTAATCGAATTGGTTGTCCCGCTCTGCTTTGAGCGCTGCACCCAGACGCTCCAGGTCGAACTGCATCATGCGCGGATCGAGCAACTCGTTTTCCACACCCTTCTTGATAAAGGTCGGGAAGTTCTCGGCGTACGCGTCTTGCAACTCGTGGGGGGAAACCAGGCGGCCCAACACCTCTTTGGCGATGGTCTGCAACAGCAATCGCGCGGTCACAAAGGTGTAGTCAGGATCTTGCTCGATCAGAGTTCTGGCTGACAGGATGGTGGCCTTTTGAACCTCATCGAGCGGAATGCCGTCATACAAATTGCGCAGGGTCTCCTCGACGATCGGCTCCGCACTGACGTCTTGGCTCAAACCTGCACAAGCTGCCTCGATGTTGGCGCGCAATTGGGCCACATCCAAGGGCAAGGTTTGCCCTTTGTCAGTGACATGAATGGCCGCATGGGCCGCTGGTGCTTGCACCTGAGCCTCTTTGCGCTCTTGGGCACGCCGCTCACGGTACAGCACGTAGGCCCTGGCCACCTCATGATGGCTGCCACGCATCAAACCGAGTTCAACCTGGTCTTGAATGTCTTCAATATGGAAGGTCCCGCCGCCGGGTCTTGAACGCATCAAGGCGCGCACGACATTGGTGGTCAGCTCATCGACGGTCTCGCGCACACTCGCTGATGCAGCACCTTTGGTGCCATGCACAGCCAGAAACGCCTTCATCAGCGCGACGGCGATCTTGTTGGGCTCAAAACTGACAACAGAGCCATTGCGGCGAATGATTTGGTACTGGGCGTAGGCGCCTGAAGCCGCGGTGCTGGCTTTGGTGACAGGCGCTTCGGGGGATTGGCGTGAAGGTGTTTCAGCGTGTGTGGTCGTTTGCATTGTCGCGTCCATTGGAAGGGTCTTGATGTCCAAGTCGGGGCGGCTTGGAAGCCCTATTTACAAGTGCGCCATGCGAAATGATGGCGGCTCTTAAAACTCAGGGGACACTATATCTAGTGTTTGAGGCGATCACAAGACACTAGGGCTAGTGTTTTTCCTAATTTTGATATTTTTTCGCATGACGCAATTTCAACGCGAGGACACAGGGACTACACGACCTCGTTTTTGCAAACAGAGGGTTGCAATTTGCAGTTCATGCACCAGGCCAGTGCAAAGCAGACTGTTGAAGTGAGTCCTTCAATTGCGCCCAATCGAACGCTCGGCCAGGGTCGGACTTTCTGCCGGGCGCGATGTGCTCATGCCCAGCAATCGATGCAACAGGTAGCGCCGCGCAAAGTGTCTGGGTCAAGCGAATCAACGTGGCGTATTGCGCCGCCTCAAATGGCGTGTGCTCCAGCCCTTCAAGCTCGATACCAACCGAAAAGTCATTGCAGCGCTCGCGCCCCTGCCATTGACTCACACCAGCGTGCCAAGCGCGATCAAAGATTGACACGTATTGCTCGCATCGCCCGTCCCTGAGAATCACAAAGTGACTGGATACTTTCAAGTGCGCAATCGATGCAAAGTAAGGGTGTGCCGATGCGTCCAGCCGATTCGTGAAAAGCGCTTCCACATCTCGCCCGCCATATTCACCGGGGGGCAAACTGATCGAGTGGACCACCAGCAGATCCACCCGAGCGCCGTCTGGCCGTGCGTCGAAATTGGGACTAGGAATCGACTTGGCGTGGCGCCACCACCCCCCGTCCCAATCGGGAAGATCAACGCCGTTCATCGCCTTGCGCCCGACAGTGGTCATCGGAACAATACAGCCCCAGAGCGCCGCGCACCATGTCCTCTCGGTCGGCGTGGAGTCCACAATGCCTGCAAGTCGCCATCTCTCGGATGCGGTGCTGGTCTGAGGCAGGCTGAGCTGCAGGCCGCTTGATTGCCGCGGCGGCGTTGCGCTTGCTGCGCCACCAGTGGTAGCCCAGCCCAACCACCACCAAGACCAGCAGCCATTTGATCAAGATGCTCATGTTTTACCCAGCACGACGTCGAGTACGAACCTTGAGCCCACATAGCTCAACAAAAGGAAAGTTGCACCCAGATACAGGACGCGAGCCGCCTGCGCGCCGCGCCAGCCCCACTGCCAACGGCCGACGAGGAGCACCAACACTGTGACCCACGCCAGCAAGGCAAAAATTGTCTTGTGATCCCAGCGCCAAGCCACACCGAGCAATGCCTCGGAAAAGAACGCGCCTCCAACCAACGTCAACGTGAGCAGCGCAAACCCCACAGCAACAAACTGGAAGGTCAAACGCTCCAATTTCAGCAGGGGAGGGAGATCGTCGTCTGGCGTCGCATGCCGCATTGCGGACTCCGCTCGTTGAAGCAGCCAAGCGTGAAAGACGGCGACTGCGAACAGCCCGTAAGAGGCAAAACCCAAAACCCAATGGACGGTCAACCAAGGTGAGACAAGCGATGGGTGGTGTTTGCCCGGGAACAGCCAACTCAACAACACACTCAATGCGCCCAATGCCGCGAGAGCCCACCGCGTGCGCAGTTGTGGGTAAAGCTGCGTCTCGATGGCATACAAGGTCGCCACAACCCAAGCCATGACACTGACCGCAAACGCGAAACCGAACAGCAGGGGGCGTTGCAGCAAATACCCAAAAAGGCTCATGCCATGCGCAGCCCACGCGAGCGCAAAAAGCCACCTGGCGCGCTTGGGGTCCAACGCCTTGTGGCCCCAAGCGAGCGCGGCGTAGGCAAGCGCCGCCAGAACTGCCATGCCTGTGAATAAGGGGTTGATCGCTACAATCATGTTCGCAGTTTACCGATTTGCAACGCTTTTGATCATCCAGTGCACCCGCATCGGATGGCTCCACGTAAAAAATTCATCATGGCATCAGTCCTCTCCGAACGCTTCTCCCAAATTGTCAAGCAAATGCGAGGGCAAGCTCGCATCACCGAAGGCAACGTGGCAGACATGCTGCGCGAGGTTCGCATGGCATTGCTCGAGGCAGATGTCGCGCTTCCCGTGGTGAGAGAGTTCATCGCCAAGGTCAAGGAGCGAGCGCTGGGCCAAGAGGTGGTGGGTTCGCTCACCCCAGGCCAAGCATTGGTCTCCGTGGTCAATCGTGAGCTGATCGCCACCATGTCGCCGCCCTCGCCTAAGGACGGTGAGTTGAACCTGGCGGCTCAACCCCCAGCGGTTGTCTTGATGGCAGGTTTACAAGGCGCGGGCAAAACGACGACAACAGCCAAACTGGCCAAACTCCTGAAAGAGAAATACAAAAAGAAGGTGCTCACCGTCAGTGCGGACGTGTATCGCCCTGCCGCCATTGAGCAGCTCAAAACCGTCACCGGCCAAGCAGGCGCCGAATGGTTCCCCAGCCAACCCGACCAAGCACCTGTCGCCATCGCGCAGGCTGCAATTGACCACGCCAAGCGGCACTATTTTGACGTTCTGCTGATTGACACCGCGGGTCGCCTCGCGATTGATGACGTGTTGATGCAGGAGATCCAAAGCATCCACCAAGCGGTCAACCCCGTCGAGACGCTGTTTGTTGTCGATGCGATGCAAGGCCAGGATGCCATCAACACGGCGAAGGCATTTGGCGACGCACTGCCCCTGACTGGCATTGTGTTGACCAAAACCGATGGCGATGCACGCGGTGGTGCGGCCCTCTCGGTGCGACACGTCACCGGTGTGCCCATCAAGTTCTCAGGTGTGAGTGAGAAGATCGACGGGCTCGAAGCGTTTGACGCAGAACGCCACGCCAACCGCGTCTTGGGGATGGGTGACATCTTGGCGCTGGTGGAGCAAGTCACCGCCAATGTGGACATGGAGGCGGCGCAGAAATTAGCCAGCAAAGTCAAAGGCGGTGGCGGGTTTGATTTGCAAGACTTCCTTGAGCAGATTCAACAGATGAAGAACATGGGTGGCTTGTCGAATCTGATCGACAAGTTACCCGCTGAGATGGCTGCCAAAGCGGGACAAGCCGATATGGGGCGGGCTGAAAAAGAGGTTCGACGCAAGGAGGGCATCATTTGCAGCATGACGCCCAAAGAGCGCCGCAACCCCGCCTTGATCAAAGCCACTCGCAAGCGCCGCATCGCCGCAGGCGCCGGCGTTCAAGTCCAAGAGGTCAACCGCTTGCTCAAAGAATTTGAGCAGATGCAAGGCATGATGAAAAAAATGAAGGGCGGCGGACTCATGAAGATGATGAAACGCATGGGTGGCATGAAGGGCATGCCTAAGCTGCCCGGTATGTGAGCACGCCGCTCGCAGGCATGACCGCTGCACTTGATCTGGCTGTGGTCGTGTCCATCAGCCCGTGTCAGATCCCGCGTGCAGGGTTACCTGGTTCAACCCCCGCCCCGCTGGTCTCAACGCCTTCGAGTGGGGTGTTGCTCACACGCGGACCCAACATCAGCTGCGAATGTGGATGAGCGCTCACTCAGAGTAACGCCCTTTAGAGCAACGCCCTTTGCCAAGGCCTCATGCCTCGGCCATCATTGAGCGGCCATCACT